>JBJKRW010000029.1:0-16757 GCA_046704445.1 Microgenomates group bacterium | reverse complement strand
GTTAACGGTCTTCTTCTTTCTTTACCTTTTGGAGCACCTGTTTCAAAATCCTCCCCTCCTCTTTGACGATTTTCGACTCACCTTTGTTTGACAACAAAGACATTACTACTTCAAATAGCCCCCCTTGTTTCTCCTCCTTTACAATCAGCTTAGCCTTTTGAATATCCTGTTTTTTTTGAAGCCAGGGTTTAAACCGGTAAAAAAAACCGCCCAATATCTGACGGCTTTGACGTGATAAATTGCTGGTCATAATTTCAATCTTTTTCTCCTTTTGCTGATGAATAAAAAACCTCAGCAGGTCCTTTGTGGTAACAATCCCTATCGGACGCCTGTTACTGTCAATCACCACCACGCTCCCGATTTTTTTGTCCAAAATCAGACGGATCACGTCCCGGAGCGTATGATTCGGCGTTAACGTCAATACGTATGATTTTGCATACATCTTTACCGGATGATGATAAAAATTGGGTTTGTTCCCTTCCCGCTCACCCTTATGCGGCGATGTTTTGGGAGTAACGAGATATGCGACAAGATCATAGTAGCTCAGAATCCCTTTCAGCTTCAGATCTTTACTCAATACAATGAGCTTGGAAAATTTTGTCTGTTTAAACAGATTTATTGCGACTGCGACAATATCATTCTCGGAAATAGTAGCCAGCGGCTGTGTTTTTTGAGTCAAGATTTCCGCAATCGTCGTCTTAAACATCGGCATATCCTGAAACTGAGAAAGAATATGACGTGCCGAAACAATACCCTGAAACCGATCAAAATCGTCAAACACCGGTAAATAGTGGATTTTCGATTCAATAAACAACTGCGCTATTTTGGAAATCGAAAAATTAAGCCGAATCCGCGGAGCATGATACACGCAGTGTTCTACTTTTGCATTACCCGGAAACGACGATTTAATGATAGAGTAGTAGGGGTTGATTACTCCCTGGAATTTATTTTCTTCGTTAAAAAGAAATGCGGCGTCGTGGGATGTGGTAAGTTTTGCGAGTGCCGAAGCAAGCGTTTCATTCGGATGAATCACTATAATATTCTCCTTTTTGATGATGTCTTTCAATGACATATGTGTTCGCCGTAAATAAGTAACATCAATAGAATGCTTTTTCGTTTATCATTGCAAGGGCCAACCGAACATTGATATGCGTCCGGCGTTATTTTTGTTTAACAAACGACTTTTCCCGTTCTTCCGTAAGTCTATGGAATGAACTCAAAAAAAGATTGAGCGTGCGTAACATTGTATAAAAACCCGTTTTTACTCTGTTGCCTATGCGGTTGCCCGAAACTAAAAAACCGCCTTGAAAAAGGCGGCTTTTCCGGAGAAGTTTCTCATGATTGGACATCATGGTTTCTCCCTGTCCTTTTTGAATAAAAAATCTCAAAAGGTCCTTGGTGGTAATAATGCTCAGCGGACATTTATTATTATCTACAATAATAACGCTGCCGATTTTTTTATCGAGAATGCAGCGGATGGCGTCTTTTAACACGTTATGTTTTTTTAGCGTCAGCACATAAGTTTTCGCCAAATCCTTCACCTTTCTCAGATAAAAAACCGCTTTGGTATTGGCGCTTCGTTTTACGCTTTCCGGAGACGCAAGATAACATACAAGATCATAATAACTTAAAATCCCTTTTAATCTGCCTTTTCCGTTTGTAACCACAAGCTTGGAATATTTGGTCATTTTAAATATATGGAATGCGGTTGATAAGGAATCATTCTCCCCTATCGTAGTCAATGGAATTCGTTTCTGTGCGAGAAAATCCGAAACGGTTGTCTCAAATACTTTCATCTCCGCTATTTTTCTCAAGAAGTCGCGTGCCGACACGATACCCGCAAATTCGTTATCGGTGTTGTACACGGGAAGATAGTGAATTTTTGTCCTTATAAAAAGATCCGCCACTTTCTGCGGCGAATCTTCGAGATGAACAAAAGATGTTTTATGAATGCATCGCTCTACTTCGGCGTTTCTCGGGTATGAGGACCGGAGCAGACAATAATAAGGATTAATGACCCCGAGTAGATGTTTTTTTTTACTGAGGAGAAATGCCGCGTCGTGTGATGTAGAGAGTTTTGACAATGCCTTTGACAATTTTTCGTGCGGTTTGATTGTGATGATATTGCTGGTTTTCAGAATATCCTGTATAGACATTTCTCTACTCATATTTAATACCCTCCATGCCCTTTTGTCAAGAGGTTTGTTGTTTAATTATTACAACATGTTAGATAACAATAACAATGTCAAACATATATTCTTATTATTCTGTTATATAAGCCTATATCGTTCAATATTTACGTTATCTTCTACCAACAGTTATAGTTAAACAACAACAATTATGATATAATATTTCCGGAAATGAAAAAAATTAATGATTATTTGCAATCCCTCGGTCTTACCTCTATCGAAGCGAGTCTCTACCAGGGCCTTTTAGAAAACGGTCCAACGACAATAATGGGTTTAGCCGAACACACAAACATAAAACGTATTACTGTTCATTTTAATATAGAATCGCTCATCACCAAAGGTCTCGTTTCTCAACGAATACAGGGAAACAGGCGTCAAATTAAAGCGGAACCTCCTGACAGGCTACTTTATTTTATCGAACAAAAAGAACAAACCATTAAACAAGTTAAAGCCGATTTTTATTCTATTAAAAATTCCTTAGACAAACTCGTTCCAACAAACATTATCCAAAGTAAGATGAACGTAGAATACTTTGAGGGTAAAAAGCAAATTCAGAGGCTTTATGATGAAGTGCTGAAATCAAAAAAAATATATGCAATAGTCAATGTAGATAAAGTTCTTGCCACCTTTCCCGAAAATGAACAAAAATTCAATAACGCAATAAACAAAGGAATTGAGCTTTGGGAAATAGTGGATGAAAGCGTCAAAGAGTTTGAATATTTAAAAACACTGAACAAAAAACGATATCACAACAGAAGAGTTCCTGCAGATGTTCACATTTTTGAGATGGATTATATGATCTACGAAAATAACATCGTTATGATCGACTACAGACCCAGCGAACCCGCAGGAGTTAAAATTACGAACCCTACGTTATATAATGGCTTAAAATCAATTTTTGACCTGCTTTGGAATTCGCTTTCTGAAAAAAATCGTAAGTAAATCAGAATATTATCGTAATACCGCCCAATACATATTGATAGTTTTCTGCGGATGATATTTCATTTTTGCATCCTGAACTCCTTTATATTCAGACCCTCCCAAATTTACATATCGTATTCCTCGATTAAGAAGTTCGTGGAAAATAGCCATCATGGTAAATTCCGTTATATGCGGGTACTTGTTGCGTAACAGAATAACTCCGTATAATCCAGCATACTGAACATTTTGAATATCCGCGTAATAAAAACCGGCAACTTTATTTGAAATAATTAATAGTTTTGAAACCTTGTTTGATGCCAATGAAGGACGATATATCATATTGTAAAAATCATATTCGGTTGAAATCATATAGGTGTCTTTTAATGATTTTCTAAAGGAAAAAAATTCTTTTGTGGCATTCCATGCTTCCTTATGTCGCGTTGGGTTCATATCCTTGAATACGGGTTGATTTTTGTACAAAAACTCCTGATAAATTTTATCAATTTTTCTCAGTCTTTTGCCCACGTTATGTTGTTGCAGATTGTCGAATAATGATGAAATATCTACAATAAGTTCCGGTAAAGAATCATCTTCCGAAGGACACTGTTTTGTCCAAGGAGCAGTTTTTATGTCAGAAAATCCCTGTGTTTTTAAATATTCAAGCTGGTTTTCAAAAATTTTCTTTACGTATGAGGGAATATCAAAATCTTTGAGAACTTTATGAGAAATGTCTGATATATGTTTTAAAATAGATGGCCCCATTGGTCTTGTCCAGAATATAAAATTTTGGTTAGGATTATCAACCTTCGGATAGACAACGAAAGAAGACAGATTCTTACCGTCATAATATTTATAACCTAATCCATGCGGGCCAATGCCATACTTGCCTTGAATGACATATGACCACGAATTACCGTACGTATATCTTTCTTTAATAAAAAAGCGCTCAAATAAAGCTCTATCATTCATTGTTATCGGGGTGAGACATTTGAAACACGAAGCGATCTTCTTCGTTAGTTCATTTGCTTTCGCAAGATTTTTCATAAGATGTATACGAAAGTATTGCTTTCCTTAAGCTAATATTGTATAACATTCCTCATCCGTATTCAAATCGCAAATAACACGACAATTCAATCCATATATATAATTATTTTTTGTTATATCGTCCGACAAAAACAGAATATACTCCCAGCTCTTCCAAAACCTGATCATAGGTTTTTTCGAGACCGGGAATAATGTGGCTATGGAGAAACTCATTTATTTCTTTTTCTTTTCCGATTGCACAGTCGGGTACAATAAATTTAAGAGTTCTTCTCATATAGGTAATTTTCACAAATCCTAACTTATTAATTATCCTGTCCCATTCTTTCACGAGCCAGTCGTATGCTATCTTCCTCCCGAAAGGATTCTGACTTGTCGACAACACCGGATAAAAATAATCGGTTAAACGCACCGCACCGGTAAGCACAAATTCCAGTGTTTGCTTAATCCGCTCCGGTTTTTTACTGTTGGCCAGAGCGGCAAGCAGTTTCACTCTGGTTTCCGCATGAGTGCTTTTTTCAAACAGTCTTTTTACAATTGCGTAGTTCTTGTCATCGATCCAGACCGCGGAAGAAAATACCACGCTTTTCATGTCCTTATGAATCGGGGCTTTTTTTGCCGCGTATTGCGAAAACGATTTCAATACGTATTCAGAAACTTTTTGATCTCCCATTGACACTAACCCGTATATGGCGGTATTCCGCGCATGAATAATATGCAATGATTCCTCGTTTTCGGGCTCATATCCATACGCTTCAAGAGTCTTTTGCGCCATGGATATAAAAAGCCGTTTTGCTTCCCTGTTTTCCGTAAGCGAGTAAATTCTGAGCAGTTTTGCGAGCATATAGCCCGAAACAAACGGATCTTTCTCCCCTTCCCGTTCCTTTACATAGGAAAGAAATTCATCCAGATTCCTTGTCCCGTTCAATACCAGATTCCACAAGTCATGGACAAATCCAATACGCGCAAATGCATTGTTGTCTCTGCTGTTTCTGGAGATAACGGAAAAAAGAGACGGCTCGTAGTTGCTGATGTAAAATCCTGAATAATTGTTGTTTATATCCGAAATACCGGAAAAATCGGACAACGTGAAATCTTGCCGCCTGCGGGAAAGTATAAGCCGTTTAGTCTGCCTTCCGTTTTGCAGTACAACCGGAATATCCCAAGTAAGGGCTCTATCGTCTTCTCCTGTCAGCAAAAACCTCTTCTGGACTAGTCGTAGCGTATCATCATGCAATGAAGCGCTCACGAGCGGAAAACCCGGCTGCATGATGTATTTTTCAATAAGCCTGATATTGAATCCGTCCGAAACCGCCTCGAATTCGTCCCAAAGATCGCGGGCTTTTGTGTTCTTGTATGAATACCTTCTTATATAGTTTCGTAACGCCCGACGGAAATTATTTTCTCCCAAATAACCTTCAATCATGCGAAGAACACTTCCTCCCTTTTCATAGGATATTTCGTCAAACAGTTCGTCTATCTGCTTGCTGTTTTTAAGTTCCGCATGAATGGGATGGGTTGATCGTAAACTGTCCAAAGCCATTCCGGAAAATACCGTATCGCGCACGTAATTTTTCCAGTTGTCCCATTCGGGAAAAATGCGATCCATTGCCTTATATGCCATATAGGTCGCAAAGCTTTCATTCAGCCAGATATCGTCGAACCATTCCATGGTGACAAGGTTACCGAACCACTGATGTGCAATTTCGTGGCAGACTACTTCCGCTATCCTTTCACGGATCGATCTCGACGTTTTGGTCGGATAAAGAAGTAATATGATTTCCCGAAATGTGATAGCTCCCCAGTTTTCCATGGCGCCTGCGGCAAAATCGGGAACCGCAAGCAGGTCGAGTTTTTGAAAAGGATACGGAAAATCGAAATATTCGGCAAAATACTTGACGCATTTATCGGCCACCTCCAGCGCAAACCGCGTATACTGCGATTTACCCGGTGTCGAAATCCCGCGGACCAACAAACCGTAAGAGGTTTGCCTTTCTTCAATTTCCCACGGACCTATACCAAAATACAGAAGATACGTTGACATTAAAGGCGTGGAATGAAAACGTATCTTCTTCAAACCCTTGCCGACGGATGTTTCGGATCTCGGCAGCATATTGGAAACACCCGTATACTGTTCCGGAATGACGAACGATACGTCAAAAATTGCCTTGTAAAACGGATGATCTATGCATACGAACGCTCTGTGTGCGTCGGTCGGTTCAAACTGGGTCGAGAGTACAAAACCGTTTGTGCCCCCGTGTTCATATTTGCTTTTGTACAACCCCCTTAAATGACCGGTAATCTCACCCTGATATACCAAACGGAGTTCGTATGTTCCGGCGTCAAGGGGTTTTTTAAGGGTAATAATAAGTTTTTCCTCATTGTCGTCGGTCGTCCAGGATTTGACAATATCCGAACCCGATACATCGATTACGCACGATTCAATCTTTAATCCGACGCTGTCGAATGAAATGCCGTCTGTTTTTCCTTCTGTGGAAAACCGGATAGTCTCTCTTCCTGTAAATTTCCAAGTATGAAAGTCTGGGATGATCGTTAACTCATAATGGGAAGGTTTCATCAATTTCATTACAGAATAATTGTATACGATTTAGGCAAAAGCCGCAATTCTCTTTTTTTCCAGAAAAGCCTTTATGCGCCGAAGCACACAGCCGTAGATAACGCCTGCGTCCAACAAATGCACAAATACTTCATGCATGGAAATAAGCGTTTCACACCGATATCCTTTTGTGCGGATTTGTTCTACATATCCGTCTTCCAGATCAACTATTATGACGGTTTTTTCTAGTCGTAAACCGCTTCCTTCAAGTCTTCCGATAAGTTGGAACACTTCCGAAGGCTCCGCGATGTAATCAATTACAAGAATAGCCGTCTGTCCGCTTGAAAACTTTCCTTCTATAAGGTGTTCCTTGCCGTATTCTTTTTTTTTGCCCCGTACAAAAATCATCGGTTTATCGAGTTCCAGCGATACCGTTGTCACCAGAGGGATATTGATATACGAACCCACGAATAATGTAAAATCATCCTGTGAGACCGTTGACGCAACAAGTTTGGCAACATAACGAAGAATTTGAGGCTGAGACGTCAGGTTTTGCAGCCGTAATTCGTACGGCATGGCATTTTTTTCCGTTGGAAACGAGATAACGCCACACTGGAAAAGCAACTGTGTAAGATTTTTTTTGAGAGACGCCGATAACATAGTTATAGACTGCTTACGCTTTATGAGTTCGTTTTGAACTGTTAACCGGATGCTTCAAGGACGTCTGGATGATGAATTTCTGACACTCGGACAGTTGGTCGTAAGTAATGCGTCCGTGTTTATACAAAACCTCAAGCACTTCGTCCATATTTGTGATTGCAACACATTGATATCCTTTTTCCTGTACGGTTTGCACGCCCCCCTGTCCCCTGTCCAGAAGAACTACAATCTGGCTCACTTTCAAACCGACTTCTTCTATTGGTGTTATCGTTTCGAATTTGCTTGCTCCGTCGGAAATCACGTCGTCGATTATTACTACATGTTGTCCTTTATGGAAGATTCCCTCAATAAGTTTTCCTTTACCGTAATTTTTTTTCTCTTTTCGTAAAAAAATAAGCGGCCTGTTATAGCGTAAAGATATTGCGGTCGCTATAGGAAGAGCGGCATAAGGAACTCCCGCGATTAAATCAAGCGGTTTAAGCCGGATTTTTTCCCAAAGCACGTCGCTCACGAGTTCAAGCAAGTGAGGAAATGTTACAAGCAGACGAAGATCAATATAGTAAGGACTGATAAGTCCCGATTTAAGTTTAAATTTGCCGAAATCAATAATCCCCACCTCATGAAGTTCCAATATAAGTCTTTCTTTAGCCTGAGAGTCTAATACTGCCATAGTTAAGATTTGAGCGTATTGTAACATTCCGAATCCGATTATGCAAGACTTGTGTCGTAATATGACTATGAAAGATCAAATGCGTTTTTTTGATATCCTCCGATCCGTATTAATTTTTCTGCTCTTTGATGCAAAACGCAAACAGGTTTCCGCAAGTTTCCTGTCTATCCGTTTATGTTTTAGCAATATCTGAAAAACCTCGCGGATAGTATAAATAACATGACACCGATACCCCTTTGCACTAAGTATTGCGGGACCGCCCTGCATCCTGTCCAAAAGCACCACTATGTGCTCAACCGTCAGACCCTCGTCCGATAAGGGCTTGATCGTCTCCAACTTACTGTCTCCGTTCGTTATCACGTCATCTACCACAATTGCTTTTTGTCCTTGATGATAATCGCCTTCAATCAATTTATGAGTACCGTATGATTTTCTTTCTTTCCTCACAAACACCATGTGCTGATTTTGAGATAACGAGATAGTGGCGGCTATCGGTATTGCGGTATACGGAACGCCTACAATCACGTCAAAATACAGATTGCGCATCTTTTCCCAAAAAACATCCGCGGTCAGCTTCAAAAGATACGGATATGAAACCAAAACCCTTAAATCAACATAATAGGGAGAAAGTATGCCCGACTTTAATTTAAACTCACCGAATTTGATTGCATTTATGGAATAGAGGTCGAGAATGAGGCGTTCTCTCAACGAAACCTCATTCATAAGATTTCCGGTAACGGTTAATGGAGTCCCGCAATGCAATTGCAGCTTCCCGCGCTTGTACATCAAAATCGCTTCCATTTGAGGCGTATAAGACAGACCTGCTTGCATTGAACATAATTCCTCCGGCGTTTCTGTCGATTCCGGCGCAAACCGCCTCTCTAGTGCTCCCCCCCTGAACGCCCAATCCTGCGGAAAGAAAAAGGTGATCCGGAAACATTTTACGGATTTCTTTCAGTTCTTTCGGATACGTTGCGCCGACAAACAAACCGATATTTTCATATTGCCATTTTTTTATTTTTGTTGCCATCGCGTTATAAAACGGCATCTTTCCCACCCGCATATCCTGAAACATACGGCTGTCCGGATTTGAGGTCTTAATGAGTAAAATAATGAGTTTGTCTTTATAATCAAAAAAAGGTTCAAGCGTATCCAGCCCCAATACGGAAAACACGGTAACCGCATCGACAGCCCAGTATTCAAATACTGCCTTTGCGTACATTCGTGAGGAACTTCCTATGTCCCCCCTTTTCGCGTCAAGAACAATCGGAATATGAGGATACGAAATTTTAAGGTATTCTATTGTTTTTTTTAACTCACCGAGTCCCTGGAGACCGCAGCTTTCATAAAAAGCGATATTCGGCTTATATGCGCATACAAGATCATGCGTCGCGTCGATGATTTTTTTGTTAAACGCAAAAAGATTAAGTTCTTTCTTTTTAAAAAATAAAGGCAGTTTTTCCGGGTCCGGGTCCAAACCTATGCATAAAAGGGAGTTGTTTTTCCTCACCGCGGCATTGAATTTTTGTTTAAACTTCATTGATATACAATCTCAGAATTTCAATATATTTGTTTCATGACAGTGATTTCCGTTCATTTTTTATGATTTTTTTCTGGGTTTGCGTGAACCGTACCCAGTGATATTTTAATATTTCATCCATTGTCGCGCAATAAAAAAGCTTGCAATCCGTATCCTTGGTAAAATCTTCCCCAACTTCCGGATTGCGGCACACAAAACTTACGGCATACATATTCTCTTTTTTGTTTAAGAAATTCCCGCTCTTTTTTATTTTCTCCAGCGAACGTCTGAAGGTGGTGCCCGAGGTAAACACGTCATCTATCATTACCCAAGGCTTATGACCGTTCACGTCTCCGTATACAATCTGATGGGCACCGTGTTCTCGCCTGATCACATGATCCGCCAGAATAACGGAACGGTCGATTCTTTCGCTTAAGCTGTCCAGCATCAAAGAAGTAAGTTCGGGACTTGACGACGACGGAATTGCGATTACTCCGTACTTTCCTTTTTCCTGTATCTTCTCTCTGATAATTGCGTCAAGCATATGAACAAGCAGTCTTCTGTCCCATGCATCGACAAAAATCGGATTCCGGTGATTCATATAGATATGGGATGTTTTTCTCCCCTGTTCCCCGTTTTTCAATACAAAAGGCTTATTGTGTATCAATAGGGTTTGTTTACTTTCGGAAAGGTTTTTTGGCAGAACCATTTCAAAATACATTTTTTTGTAATCGTCAAGCGTTAAAGTAGATCCCAGTGACTGGAAAAAAGTCGAACCCACCGATTTCATGTTTTGGTAATCGTTTTTTTGATTCGTCTCTTTTTCATAAATTTTATGGGCAAGATAAGGATCCATCATCGCGCCTGTTCCGCTTTGTACTACGTCAGCTCCGGTATCGAGATATTCCGTGTAATCTTCAGGCGACGTCACCCCGCCGATACCGAGAATCGCGTAATTCATATTCCAATCTTTCCGTATCTGCGCCAGCCGCTTTACCATATCCAGACCGTACGGCTTAATGTAACTTCCGCACACGCCGCTGACTTTTAACGTACGCATCGCGGTTTTTTTTCTTTGCACGTCCGTTATCTGACCTTTCACCGTATTGATCGCGGCGATGCCGTCAATAAAAGGATTGGTTTTGACGACAAAATCCCTTAACGATCTGTCATCCGCAAAATATCCTATCTTCGCAATAAGAGGGATGTTTCCAATCGCATTCTTTATTTCCCTGCAGATAAGCGCGCTCAACTTTTCGTCATAACAGACGATTCCGCCCGTATGAAGGTTCGGACAGGAAAGATTGACCTCTATGACGGGTGCGCCCGCTTCCACCGCCAATCCCGCACATTTTGCAAAATCGTCAATGAACGCTTTCTGATTTTTAGCGGCCTCGATCGTTCCCATCACACTGACAATCATCAGTTGCCCTTGGGAAATCGATCCAAGCGCCTTTTGCACATCCTCCTGCCACACATCCGGGTCTTTTGACGGGACCCCGAATGAATTGGTAATGGTGAGCTGATCGTATTTGGAAAGATAAGGTTTTCCCGTAAAATCCTGCGTCTGTGATCGGGGATTTCTTTTTTCCACATACAGGATATGAGGCATTGAATGAGCGGAATAACTTCTGGTCCGGACCGTTTTGTAGGTAAGAATGTCAAATCCCAGTTTCGCATAGGTTTCAATCCACCTGCTGTTTAATAACGGACCGGCGGGAATCCCGAACAGCGAATTTACGCTGAATGAAAGAAACTTTTTTGCAGGTTTTGCAGACCTGTCCGGATAGTCCCCCTTGAATTTGGGACCGAAATCATAATTCCAGTCATATGATTTTCCGATATCGTAAGTCCACTGTAAAGGAGGAACGGAAATTCCCTGATACATTAAATTTCTGAAAGGAGTTTTCTGCTCTTCTCCGTCTTTTTGCAGATCCTTCGGTTGAATTGACTGACTTACCGTTTCCGAAGAAAGTTTTTCCAACAAAGCCTGTGCTACTTTCACGTCGGTAATAAGCGTTACCCCGGAATCAACCGCCATGCGCCTGATCAGGTACCCGTCCGTATGTTCGGGCGTATGCGAGTACGGATGTTTGGGAATATTGACGACAATATCAAATATTCTCTGATTCATTAAATCGCTGATGTTCGGTTTTTTGTTATGCTGGCTTATCTTGAAAACAAGCGTGGCTTTTATCCCGTTTTCTTTCAAAAACGCGTGGGTTTTTTCTGTTGCGTAGAGCACGTAGCGATCCGGCTGAAGAGTTTTGATAGTCTGCATTAAAAATTTTTTGTCAGAGACTTTTCCTATGCTGAGAAGAATATTGCGCTTGTGAATATACATCGAAAGCTTCCCTGTTTTTCGGCTATCCCAGTCTCCGGTTTGCATATTCATCAATGAAAAAGCCGAAACGTTGCGGATATCCGAAGTACCGAGAATATACTGGAGAACCCGTTCGTTTCCGATCCCGTACCCCGCATGCGGTTCGGTTCGCTTATGTTTCATGATGTCCAGATACCATTCAAAGTCTTTATAGGTTCCTCCGCGTTTCACGTGAAGTTTGTACATTGTCGAAGTAAGCAGACGGTCGTTCAGTTTTGCAAAGTCGTGCTCACGAACCGCCGAACCCGTCCCCTCACCTGCATAAGGAAATATGAGATCCGCGGACAAGACAACACGGGAATCCTTATTCGAAACCTTCATATTGAAAAACTTAATTTCTTTCGGATACCGGGTAATAAACACAGGAATTTCTTCCTTTTTTTTGTTCATAAGCGAGACGATTTTTGCCTCGTGAACCGCTTTCAGATCTTCTCCGAAAACCAGATTGGGAAATCCGTGTTTGTTTAACAACTCAATCGCCTCTTCGTAATTGATCCGGTAAAAATCTTTTTTAATTGCCTGCTGCAGTTTTTCCGTATTCCTTCCGTAATAATTTTCGAGAGTCCGGATATCGGTATCAAGAACTTTTTTTATCATCGCATGGACGGTTTTCTGGATATGGTCAAGAAGCGCCTGAAACATTTTCTCGTCGTCATATGTCTTTCTCGTCATACCCGCCAATGTACAGTCGAATTCCTCTTCGGTCAACCTGAATTGTCTCAGATGCCGTTCATCTTCTTCTTCTTCGTCCCGTCCGGAATGAATAACCGTATATACGCCGTGGAACGACTGAAGCGCCTGTTCCAGTGCAAGTTGCCCGGTCTGAGTAAAGAAAAGCGGAAGATTCGACCGGTTGTATACTTTGAAAAGCGTATCGACATTTTCGCATGCTCCCGTAATTCCTACTATTTCGGGCGCATCCGCATAATACACTCCCATTATGCCGTAATTTTCGCTCGCACCTTTTCCCAGGCTTTCGTTCAAACGAAGAAGATTTCCGAAATGTTTTTTGTACCCGATACGTTTCGCTTTGCCGTTTATTTTGAGTGTGATATCCTGCATGATGTTATGGAATGTATAACGTTGGAACTGTCATCCGGTAATCAAAAAATGCCCAAAAAAAAACGGGGGCTCGGCCCCCGGGGACTAATATTTTTTTTGTTTAAACTTCTGACTCATTCCGGAAATAAGATATTACATAGTTCGTTTCCCGATGTCAAGCGGATCGGATATGATAATATATGAAATATTCTCATACCGCCCCATATAAAACATCAGGAAATTGAAATCGCATGATGAGGAAATCCCCTTACCAGTGAACTCAACACCTGATGTTGTACGGCAAATTTTTTATCCATGTGAATATCCGCACCGTAAATCCTTTTGAGACCGGTAATAAACACCAAATGTTCCCATGTTCCGTTTGAATACGCTCCGAAATGCCGTATTTCCACAGGCGCAAATATCTTGAACTTTGCTTTTACTCTGTCATCGTTTTTCGTTACATGAATGTTTAAATCGACAACATCAACGCCTCCGGTAATATGTCCGTTTTCCCGAATAATATGCGCAAGCAACCCCAACGACAGATCCGGAGTAACCGTCCCCAATGTAAGCTTGGTCGATCTGAATACCAGATCGTCAGACCCGAATGTCCCGTCCGCAAACACGGTCACATAATACGCGGTGGCACCGTTGTCCGAAGCCCGTTTAAACAATTGAAGTAATGTATTTACGTCTTCTTCTGACCCGGGTTTTTTCAAGGCATATTGTTCAAAGGGAAATTTTACGACCAACTGCGTATCCCCTACCCTGAATTGCGCTCCGTATAAAGAAGGAGAATGGTGTGTCTCAAAATATTCCTGCACACCCAACGCTTTATTTGCCGCGGCGTGAAAAGGAGTCGCAACGGTCGATCTCAAATCGGGTATTCTGAAAAGAGGTTCAACAACACGCAAGCCGAAAAAACAATCCAGCGCATGTTCTTTTTTTGAAGATGCGGCGGCATAATCCCCGTTTAATACTTTCCAATCGTATGTTTCCGCATATTCAAGTTTATTCGCCGCGCCGGAAATGAATATTCTTTGTAATCGTTCACTCATTCGTGTTTTTTCTCCAAAAAAAATCCCCGGTTTGGGGACTAATTTGTTGATGTCTTACAACTACATTCCGGAAATGATCATATAACGAATTTACGTCACTGTCAAGTGCAGATTCTGACAGTGTTTAGAAAGACGGTAATTATTTCTGTATTCCAAAACAAGCTTCTGCGGAATTTCCCCGCAAGATCGGATATAATATACAGTGAAAAAGAAATTTACGGACCGATACGTCGATTGAATCCCGGAAAAATCGAGCGAAAGATAAAATATTATGCGGCGGCGGAAGTTCAATCCCGATCAGATCGGGATTAATCCCGCTGAAGGCGGGAGCATGGATGATATACAATTGGCGCGGTGGCGGAATGTTCAACTGACAGTTTCCGATACGAAGCCGTGTTTTATTAAGCGCAGTGAGGATTACTGTCAGTTAATCCCGCTGAAGGCGGGAGCATAGATGATATACAATTGGCGCGGTGGCGGAATGGCATACGCGTAAGTCTCAAAAACTTATGAGGGTTTACTCTCATGAGGGTTCAACTCCCTCCCGCGCCACTTGACAAAGTAATTACAATGAAGGTATCGGTTCAGGCGGACTCGCCTTCACCAACGAAAAAAGTCTGGAATCAGCCTGTATTTCCGCTTCATTATGTGCGATAAATTCTCTTCTGTCTGTCATTTCCGGATCTGTTCCTAAATGAACTTCAGGCGCCGTAGTATTGATAAATACGACCGGATTCTTATCGGCATCAAACATATAACTTTTCCTATGGGCGTATAACAATTGCCAGGAACCCTTGTAATACACATATGACACCTTATATCCTGTATAACCCGGAACGAAAGCTATGCCTTCCTCTCCATCGAACCACAGAGTATTATCATAATAATCAACCGTTCTGTAATCATTAATCAACGGTGTTTCTTCTACAAGATTGATGATTACGTGGCGTTTTGCGGTATCATGCCATTTTAGTTTCCTTTTTTTCGCTTCTTCCGGTTTCACTTTTTCTTCCTGGATCAACTCAATGTTCGTAACTTTATTATGTTCTCCATAATGTATTATTAACTCCTTGCGGCTTTTGCGTGCGCCCGGCCGATGTTTTTCAATATTAAACGTAACGCTGGCAAATTGCTCCGTATGAGAAGGTTTCTCAATCCTGAAGGAAACTTCTTCGTCCGGACTACAGTATCCGTCCTCCAAAAAAAACCTTGAAACCACCGAGGGTAAATCCATGATTGTACTCGTCCCCTCATGGGTATTAAACCTCTCAAGCGCTCCTTCAGCCAAAGATAACATCCGGGATAAACTTAGTTGTGTAGTCTGATGTATCATGTGTGTAATCACGGAGTTCCATTTTGGATCTGCGGTAAGGGCCGGATAGTCATTCGGCTGAAAGTTGTCTGTGTGGTCGAAATCCATGATTGCCTGTTCCCTCAGCCCCTTGGCAAGACGCGTGTCAACCGGAAATACGGTCCGCAATGTTTCACCCACCAAATCCTCTGCCTGTTTTGTTTTTTCATCAACGATCATGCCGGGCTTTCCTGCAAAAAGCGTCCGTACCGCACCCGGTTGGTATCTCCGTACCGTGTGATCCGAAGATGCCCAATTAAGTTGTACAAGCGGAGCGCTGTCTGAGCCGGAATAATCGTATGCCGCATTCATTTTTTCTTCCGTATATGCGTCGCCTGCCGAAACACGTCGCACAAGAGTGCGTTCGTCACGGATTCTTCTTTGATCCGCAAAATAGGTCACTGTTCTTCTTGCTCTGTCGGACTTCCCTGTGAGTCCGGAATCTCCCGGGGCAAAATTAAGCCTTGTAAGTTTTACCGATTCCGGTGAATAATCAGACCCTTTATACTGTAACTTAATGACCGTTATCTCTTTGGTTCCAAATAGTTCATTTTTCGTTTCGGCGAAAAACCGGTAAGTAGTGGTTCCGGATTTGTCATCATGTGTAACTCTATATATAGGAGCATTACTTTCCGACCTTCCGCCGGAAAAAAATCTGAAAAATGAACTAGGGAACTGTGCTCGGGCTTTTTCAATTGAAGACTCTCCCTGACAATGTGAAAGCGCTTCATCCAGATTTCCCTTATCCAATCCCACCAACCAGCGCATATACGGCGCCCAGCTTTCAGTAGTCATAAAAGAAGGCATTTCCAAAGTGCTGAATTTAAATACATGAAGAGGGTCGTCAACCGACTTCTCAAAAAGATACGCGGCCGGATGCACCGTACTCGGAGCGGCATCAAGACCCAATTTTGAGCCTAACGATAAAGCTGTCTCTCGTCCCCCGGACATATGGCGCAAGTATAGATCAAAAAAGGCCTCATGTCAAGATATTCCTACATAACCTCAACATCGTGGGGTTTGGACTCGATCAGAGAACTTTGCGTAATGCGGATAAATTCATGATTTTTCCACAGTTCTTCAATGTTTTTTGCGCCCGAATAGGAAAAACCCGAACGTACTCCGCCCATCATCTGCCGTATCAGATCCCCTACTGAACCACGGTACGGCACGACCGCTTCAACGCCTTCCGCCGCATAGTCTTTCAGATCTTTTTTCACTGTTCTGTCTTTGGTCTGACGATCACGATTCGCCATCAATGATGCCATGCCCCGTGTAAGCTTAAACTTCCTGTTATTGCGGTAAAATGTCATGGCGGGGCTTTCGTCGCATCCGGCAAAAAGCCCTCCGATCATGACGCTTGA
>JBJKRW010000028.1:0-3344 GCA_046704445.1 Microgenomates group bacterium | reverse complement strand
AAAAAAATCGCATCAATCGCAAAAGCAAAGGAAGTGCTCGGATGGGAACCGCGAAGATCTATTGAAGACAGCGTGAAGTCGTTGGTTGCATGGTATAAGGCGCATCCCAACGGATGGCAATAACTTCTGATATAATCAGGGACTATACATTTATTCATACTATGATAGCAGGCATCATACTCGCGGGAGGGAAAGGAACCAGAATCAAGTCAACGACGTCCAATAAGGTGACGCTTCCTTTTCTCAATAAACCCATGATTCTGTACGGGGTAGAACTTCTCCAGAAGGTTTGTGATCCTGTTGTTGTGGTGGTGGGCGCATTTGCGGACAGCGTCAGGAACGTCCTTCATCAATACAAGGTATTATTCGCCGATCAGACTCGGCAGCTCGGTACGGGTCATGCGGCATCAGTCGCAATGGAAGAACTCAACAGGAAAAATCTTCATCCCGATACGGTTCTTGTGGGATACGGCGACCACATGATGTTTTATTCAGTGGAAAATGCCAAAGACTTGATTTCATTCCATCAGAAACAAAAAGCCGCCGTAACGCTCGTGACTACGGAATTGGATGACCCTCATAGTTACGGACGAGTTATCCGCAATCCTAAGACCCGCGAGGTGTTGCGTGTGGTGGAGGAAAAAGACGCAAATGAAGAAGAAAAAAAAGTGAAGGAAGTGAATGCGGGTCTTTACTGTTTTGACGGAAAATTTTTGGAAGTAGCGTTACGTAAAATTCCCATGTCTCCGGTTACCCATGAATATTATCTTCCGGAGTTGATCAATATTGCGCGTGCAAAGAAAAAAACGGTAGCGGGTTTTCCTGTTCCGTTTTCCAGTGTCGGCATTGGAATTAACCGCACTGAGGAACTTGAAGAAAGCCAAAAAATTTACATCTGTAAAACACACCGCGATGAGATATAAAACACTCAGCATAATTATTCCCTTATATAACGAAGAACATACGGTTGCCCGGTTATTCGCCAAAGTGGTATCCGCGCCCTGCGGCAAATTAAAAAAAGAGATTATCATTGTAGACGACGGAAGCACCGACCGTTCGCTGCATAACGTAAAAAAGGAAATTTCCCGGATGAAAGCAACGTTGAAAAGAACAAAATGCGCCATAAAGATTTTCCGGCACCTGCATAACCGTGGAAAAGGGTTTACCGTAAAAAAAGGTTTTATAAAATCTACCGGAGACATCGTACTCGTCCAGGACTCCGATCTCGAATATGATCCTTCGGACTATCTTATTTTGCTTGAACCGTTTTTACAATACGGTGCGGATGTGGTATTCGGCTCGAGATTTGTCACGGACAGACCGAGAAGGATTTTGTATTTTTGGCATTATGTTGCCAATATAGCGCTGACTACTTTTTCCAATATGATGACAAACCTTAATCTGACCGATATGGAAACAGGATATAAGGCGTTCAAGGGAGAGGTTATACGGCATATCGCACCTCAGTTACAAAGCGACCGTTTCGGATTCGAGCCCGAAATAGTTGCGAGAATTTCCCGGATAAAAAAACTAAGCATATATGAAGTGGGAATTTCCTATAAAGGCAGAACATACGATGAAGGGAAAAAAATAGGATTCATTGATGCAATAAAAGCGTGTGTGGAAATTGTACGTTTCAAACTATTCCATTAAGATATTTCCAATCATCCGTCTAAATTCATTGTTATGAAAATTTTTCAGGAACCGCTTTTCGAACCGATTGCGAGAAAATGGAGGTTTGATAAGGGATTTGCACAAATTGACCGTTCTATATCAAATCCTACTCTAGCGGATCTTGGTTGCGGACCCGACATGCGTTTTTACCGGTATGCCCGTAAATTGGGTCTGCATTTTGGACAATACATCGGAATAGACCCTCTGTTGCCTGATCGGCTGATTCATTCAAAAATTGATAAAAACGTCCGTTTGATTAAAAATCCGCTCGAAAAGACAATTCCTTTACCGGAAAATTCCTGTGATTATGTGGTGGGATTTGCGTTCCTCGAACATATTTCATACCCGGAAAAAATAATAAAAGATACAATCAGGGTTTTGAAAAAAAACGGAAAGGGAATTTTTACTACCCCTTCTCCCCTATCTAAAATGCTTTTGGAACCTTTGGCAAAAATCGGGCTCATTTCCAGACGCGAAATAGACGAACACAAGAGATATTTTTTTTCCGAAGATTTGGTTGGACTCATCGATCCGGCCGTGAAGAGACGCGTTTCTTTTTATCATTCGTATTTTCATCCGTGGATGAACAACCTTTTGGTGATCCGTAAAATGCGATAACAATACCCAGTTGACCGGCAAAAAAAACGGAGAAAAGAAAAGGAAACAAGGGATGCATGGCAAAAAGTTCTTTCGCAAACAAACCGATGAATTTTCCTCCTTTTTCAAATTGTTTCGCCCGCGTCAAACATTGGAGGTATCCGTTCCAATCGTTCACCGCATAACATCTATTCGATGTGTTGAGTCCGCGATTTGTATTTGTCCGGATATTACGTACGGCAGGAGAGGCAAGAGGATATCCGATACAAAGCGTAAACAATAACGGGAGAACGATTAGAAATAGGATAATACAACACTTGTTGCTACACATAATATTTTGGAATAAGCACAAAAAACAAAATAAAATAATATTGGAAAAGCGCGAAACTCATAAGTGCACACGCCGCTTTTCTTGTTCCGGTTTTTATTATCCCGTTGAGTCCGAAAAGAACCGCGACGCATGAGGGCAAAAAAGCGGGCAGATAATATCTTCCCTGCAGATCCCAGGGCACCCCCTTGAGTTTAAAATCAATTCCCAGTACGAACAGGAAGGCAAAAAGGCCGAATATATATAAAAAAAGCATACGGAACTGTCTGTGCTTTGATTGTAAAAGGCGGAACATTCCGATAACAAACAGCACGGAGAATATAAAAAAATAACCGACATAAAACCACTTGAAAGGATTTGTTTCGTTCCACCCCAGAAATCCGGCATAGTGCATAAACGTATGCCTGAATTCCAGCAGCGAAAGAACACCGGATTGGAAAAGATTATGCGGTTGAAGTGGTTTGGGAACTACGATGGAAAAATTTTCGATGATCGGCGTATGATAGCGGATATAGTTAAATATGAACCAGGGCGCTGTCAATACCGCGACAGGTATTGTATACAAAATGAATCCCTGTATTGATTTTGTCAACGGCTTCAATTTAAGGAAGAGCCAGATACATGCAACAAAAACGGTAAAAATCCCGGAGAACTTCGAAAGAAATGCAAGTGCGGATAATAACCCGAGGAAAAGAAAATGTTTTGTCCGGATAACCGGCAATCCGTCAACTTTTAACAACACATA
>JBJKRW010000027.1:0-11636 GCA_046704445.1 Microgenomates group bacterium | reverse complement strand
CCCGAATTCCTGGTGTAAAGATGCAGAATCGGATGAGTCTGATTTTCGGAAATAACCCTGTAGGCGAAATCCAGAATGGTCTGGGTCGAACGGTAATTCTGTTCAAGGTAAAACATTTTCGCATCGGGAAAATCTTCCCTGAATTTTTCCAAATTATGGATATCCGCCCCTCTCCATGAATAAATGCTTTGGGAAAAATCACCGACAACAGTCACGTTACGATTCTTCTGCGCCAATAGTCTGGTAAGTACATACTGGGCATAGTTCGTATCCTGAAACTCATCCACCAAAATATATCCATATCTGTCCTGATATCTTTCCAAAACAGATCCATGCTTGATAAACAATTCCACTGTCTTGCATAATAAATCGTCAAAATCCAACGCGCTGTTCCTTCGCAACAACCGTTCATATTCGCGATAAATTTCCGCTACTTTTTTTGCGTGAAAGTCCGAAAATAAATCCGTATAGCGTTCCGGCCCAATGAGCTGATTCTTCGCGGCGGATATTCTGTTAAGGTAATAACCGGGCGTCCACTTGGATTCGTCCTTTTTTTTCAATAGTTTTTTCATCAGGTTTTTTTGATCGTCTTCGTCAAAGATGACGAAATTGTGCGAAATGTTCAGTAATCGGCTTTCTCTGCGAAGAATTCGCGCACAGAAAGAATGAAACGTTCCGATAAATCCCAACCTGGTCTTTACCCGTTCCTTCATCTCCTGAGCGGATTTGTTCGTGAAAGTTATCATGATAATCGAATCCGGAAACACTTTTTTTTGTTCAATAAGATAGCGAACTTTATACACCAGAACCCTGGTTTTTCCGCTCCCTGCCCCCGCCATAATCACCGATGATCCTCCGGCATGTACAACAGCCTGAAGTTGTTGTCTGTTTAATTCACTGGAGAAACCGTTTTTCATAACTTATAATTATAATATATCGATCGAGCTCGTTTTTCCCTGTTGAGTAAAAGGCTTGGGTAGACTGTTCCGGCGAAAAGATTAACATGAAACGGAATACAAATATTGATATGAATTACTACGTGGCAAATTGGAAAGCGCACATGGGGCTTTCCGATACAAAAACATGGACCGACACATTCCGTAAACTCGTAGATTCCGATCGCGCACTCCTTACAAAACTCGAATCTCACGCGTTGGGAATAATTATCTGTCCGCCTTTTCCGCTACTTTATCCGTTAAGGAACATGCTGCGGGATATTCCTGCCATAGCTTTCGGATCGCAGGATATATCGCGGATGGATGCCGGAAGCTACACGGGAGAATGCAGTGCCTCCATGCTAAAAGATTTTGTATCGTACGCGATAATCGGCCATAGCGAACGGAAGCATTATTTTGGAGAGTCCGGGGAATCCGTGCAAAAAAAAATACTTTTGGCAAAAAAATATGATATTCAACCAATAGCCTGTATCAGCGGGAAAAACGATTATATCCCTCAAGAGGTGACATTTATTGCATATGAGCCGGATACGGCAATCGGAAGCGGACTAAACGAGGATCCTCAAAAAGTTGTAGAAATTAAGCACGGCATTGCCGTCCGGAAAAATACGAATTTTCTGTATGGCGGAAGCGTGGACTCCAAAAATGTTACCGCTTATTTGGATACGCACGAAATCAACGGATTTCTCATCGGAAAAGCATCACTGGATGCCGAAGCGTTTTACTCGATTGTCTCACGTGATTCGTAATATACAAAACCTCATTCCTCTCGAAAGATTAGCGCTCTCAATACAGGAACGAAAAAAATATAAGAAGGCTTGCCATACCGAATAATGCGGCTGCATTTGCAAAATATCCTGTTTCCGGCAAGCTTGCAACCGACGTAGGAGAAGCGGCGGGTGACACGGATGGCGTAACAGAAACCGGAGAAGACGTCTGTGCGATGACTATTTCGTTTGATCCGGGAGTCGGCTTACCGGTAGGCGAAGGAGTCGGAGTGGCGGTCGGTGTGAGGGTGGGAGCGGCTGCCAGAAATGTGGGAACGGGCGTTGGAGAAGAAGAATTTGCGTTCAGGGCGACAAATTTCGAGGTGGTCTGTACCTCCGCCTTTGTCTGTTGCGGAGCAACAGGAGATGATGTTTCCGACTGGGGACTCGTCAAAATATAACCGATATAAAAAATAAGCACCATCAGTCCGACCGTCATGGTAATTAAGGCTATCGTGATTATTTTTGAACGGGTTAACTGCATATCAGTTGCCTATCCATCCTTCTCCTTTTGAATGGAGCTGGGCATTAATTCGTAAATATGCTTCTCCTGTACTTACTCTATAGTCTTTATAATATACATTATGGGTTTTATCGTACTGTAATGTGATATCTTGAGGCGACCACTCCGTCGAATTAACCCTGATTCTTGCCATGTCTATTCCCGCGTTCTGTACCGATTCAATGGCAATCTTGATGTTGTCGCCAGGCTTCAGCGAGCTTAAGTCCGAATCACTCAACTGAATCCAATTTTCATTATAAACTTTAATGCCCGCAGATACAACTTTCCTTATCACGGGACTGGGGGCCGGACCGGATTCGGGAACCATATTATTTTTCGAACGAATCACATTGATTAAAGCAATACAGCCAAATACAATAAGCAATAACAAGGCTCCTATCATCGGTATTGCCGTAGGTTTTTTATATTGTTTTGTACCGGAAGCTTCTGACTTTTTCTGAACCGATTTTTGCAGCGTGGTATATTTTTGTTCCTGAAAATCGGGAATTACCACGTTTTTTTTCTGTTTCTTCACTTCTTTCACAAGGAGATAAACCTGATAGGATAAAAACGCCAGCGTAATAATAAAGCCTATAATACTAATTTTATTAATCGACACCAATAGACTCAGGATATTATCCATATATGTTCATTGTAATGGATCAGGACAGTTATGTATATACAAATACGCAGAGGGTTTCAAAATACAAGCATCATGCCTATTCCAAGAATAATCAGCGACGCCGCCCCGAACACCTGAGGAATGACGTTTGACCCGGAAACCGGCGTGGTGGGTTGAGCGGTTAAAACGCCGCTCGGCGACGCCGCTTCAAAAGTCGGAACGGGCGTAGCTGTAAGCGGAGTCTCCGTTAGTGTAGGTTCTCCTGATGCAACGCCCAAAACACTTGCATCATTTCCCTGGTTTGCGATGATTAAAAATGACTTTTCTACACGTACGTCTTTACCGGAAGCGTTTTTAGTCGTAAGTGTAACCGTGTGTTTCCCTAACGGAAGCTTATCGGTCAAATACATGGTCCATTCTCCCTTGTTGTCGCTTTTTACCTTTGAAGTCACGGTTTTCGAACCGGCCAGAATGGTTACCAAGCCTGTCGAGTCGGGAAGCATGACTCCTTTAACAAGAGGCGTAAATCCGGGAATCATCGAATTTTCCTTCGGGTATATGATATCTATCGGAGCGGTCTTTTGCACTGCGGTCGCCTGTGCACCGAGAACGTTATTCTTCGTAAAATCGTAGCTTTTCCCTATGATGATTGTTTGCGGAATCGGAGCTGCTTTATCCACCGTTGTATGTATCGTACTCACCGTACCGTTTTCCGCCACAATAGTAACGGTCAGCGCCGTGGTGTTTGATATCGTCTGCGTCATCAGGGTTTTTACGTTTACCATATTATTTAAAGGTAAAAGCCATTCCCCGCTCGATTTACTGAGAGTCAGCAGCGGATAACTGTCGGGTGCTTCCACCTCAACGGCCGCATCGGTCAACGGCAATCCATTCTGCTGTATCACTTTTCCGTATACGGGATTGATATTCTGAGGAGTTGAGAATACATTGGGAGTCGTAAAACCGAACGGACGGTTGCCGGTATCGGAAACAAGCGCATTACTGCTTACTATCTTAAAGTAATAAGCCGTGTGCGGTTTGAGATCTTTCAAGGTTACCAAGTGATTCAAAAGAAAGTTTTTTTTATCCGGAAGGTCTCTATCGTCCAAGGCAACATTGCTCAGATTCCGCGGATCGTTTCCGTATACGAGCCATCCCGTTTCTTTACCGTCCGTCTGCCAATAGATCGTAGCTTGGTTAGGGCTGAGATTTGCCACACTCATGCGCTGAAGAGTCTTTTTTGTGGCACGCGACGGAATACTTGTTTTCATGCTTACTCTGATGAATATTCCGATGATAAGAAATAAAATCAACACTCCAACCGCCGTAGGAATCTTTGCGGGTTTTTTCAGATATATATCGCTGTACGTCATAATTATTGCTGTTTACCTTTTAAGGTTTGTAATATCGAGTTATTGAGCGTATATTTCTGAATTTTGGGAAGATCTATCTGATTCTTGATCACTTCCTGTGTTGCGGCATGATATAAATCCGCAATCATCCATGCAATAACGGTCATAAAAATACCGATCGAAATGACGAGAAGTTCCTTTTTGTTCATAGATAATATCCTGTCAGATTCAGTGAAATATCTAATTGTCCGCTCGCACTGCTTACCGGAGTGTTTTGTTTTTTTACGGTAATCTGTTCTATGGTTTTCAGCCGTCTTTGCGCGAAAAGGTCACGAATGAAATTGAGGCAATCCTCAAATGTCGCCTGTCCCTCAACGGACATCTGCAGGGTATTTAGGCCTTTTTTGTTGGTGTCAATCAGGTTTACTTCCCCGATGCTTGCCTTGGTGATCGTAAACGAATTTTTTGCGGCAACGGCGTTTATGTCTTCGACAATCTTGTTCACTTTGGGATACTGGGGTATTGCGTCGGACAAAAGATAGAAATCATCCCTATTCTGCTCCATAAAATTTTGAATTTCGGCAATATTGATTATCTGACCTTCATATAGATTGTCTATTTTTGCGAGGTCTTCCTCCTGTTTTCTCAAAGAGGTTGCGGTTGCAAGATTCGGCTCTATCGCGAACATGATAAAAAAGGAAAAAATAAGGAAAAAAAGTATGGCGAACGAATAATCCGTTGTCTTTTTTGTGAAAATTTTTCTTGCAAGACCGTGTCTGTCCATATATATGTGCTATCCCTGCTTGAAATCCCCAACTGTTAACGTAAATTCAAATCCCGTTGGTGTTTTTTGCATGCTTTGCAGCTCAACCGTGCCGAATTTATTTTCGCGTTTCAAAAGATTGTAGAATGCCTGAAAATGTTCGGGATTTGTCGTAGATCCTACCGCTTTTATACCCGCCTGATCCATATTCAAAGAACTGAGACTTGTATCTGCGGGAAATACGGAAAGAAAATACTGCATCATTGCGTTGGATTGATCCTGGCTCGCTATGATCTTCTGCGCTTCCGTAGACCTGCGGTCAATCAATTCCGCCTCTTTCAGAAGCGGAAGGACAACCTGGAGAATTTCTTTCTTTTGCTCCACCGATTCCTTCAGATCAATGATCTTCTGGTCAATCTGAAAACGGTAAAAAAATACCCCGATCACCACAAGTTGGGTGATTATAATAATATATCTGAGATAATTCAAAGCAAAATACATAACCCGCTCCGTTAAGGGAGCAGTTTTTTGCTCGAGCAGATTGATTTTATATTTCATTTGGACTTTTTCTTCCGGGTTACTGCCGGGGTTTTTTTAATCGATTTGACCAGTCTTGCGATATTCGATTTTAACCTGTTACCTTTATTCCTGTGAATAATATGACGCTTCACCGCCTTGTCTACCTGTGAATACGCCTTTTTGACCAATTCGGCAACATTTGAACCTCCTTTTTTGATTTTATTGAATGTGGCTTTGTAGGCCAGAATATATTTTTCGTTCATGGACATCCTTTTCTTGTCCTTTCGCATTTTCTTCTTTGCAGACTTGATGATTGGCATATCGTACACCTCCTCCCTTTCTGTATAAAAAACAGTATATTATTGCTGGGTTACCGGATAACTTTTTTCGAACAGTTTTTCTCCGTAACTTCCTGAAAATTTTAACGTCAGCTTAATATCCCCCACTACATGATGATATACACACGTACCCGATGAACAGGTTCCAAGTGTAATTTTTTTTTGATATTCTGTTTCGTTTGTGAGAGTAATTGTACCTATAACTCCCTGCAATCCTTCCTGAGAAGTTTGATACGACAGTTCGTAATCAATACTTTGAGTCCCTGACGGAATATCCGTAATATCCAGGGTCACTTCCTTGCCTGCGGAACTTGGGGTAAGCGCAACCTTCACCGAACTGTCTACGGTAGGTACTGCCACAGCTGTCGGTGTCGGATTGTTCGCGTTGTCTTCGGATGTTTTTGGCGTTTTCCGGAGCATAAGAAAAACTACAACCAGAACAATCCCCGCCGCCGCAAGACCAATTAAAAGCTTCTGTTTTTTTGGTAATTTCATATCCATAAAACAATTTATAATCTGTCTTGAAAAAAAGAGTTTAGACTGCTCATCCGTACGCGCTCTTGTTTCATTGTATCTCTCCCCCTCACCGTCACCGTGGTATCTTCAACAGACTGATAATCTATTGTAACACAAAAAGGTGTTCCTATTTCATCCTGTCTACGGTACATTTTTCCGATATTGCCCGAGTCGTCATATTCACACACCCATGACTTTTTCAGGTCTGAATACAGGCGGCTCGCAACGTGTCGCAGCGTTTCGTCTTTTTGTAACGGAAACACTGCAATTTTGACCGGGGCAAGTTTTGGATTAATACTCAAATACGTCCGTGTTTTTCCGTTTACGGAATCTTCCCGGAATGCGTCGATTATTACGGTAGTTGCAAGACGGGACAGTCCGAATGTCGGTTCAATCACATGAGGAATGAATTTTTCTTTAGTTTTTTGATCCGTATAAAAAAGGTCAACGCCTGATTTTTTCATATGGTTGGTAAGATCAAAATCCGTCCGGTAGGCCAGTCCCCACATTTCGCTCCAGCCGAACGGAAAATTGTATTCGATATCCATCGTTTTCTTGGAATAGTGAGAGCGCTCAAAAGCTTCATGCTCTCTCCAGCGGAGTTTATGCGGATTAAACCCAAGTTCCAATGCCCAATCCCACATTTCCTTCTTCCAGTATTCATATGTTTTCTCCCAATCCGCCTGTCTGATGAAATACTCGAATTCCATCAGATCAAATTCGAGGGTTCTGAATGCCGACTGACCCATGGTAATTTCGTTTCTGAATGCTTTTCCCTGCTGGGCAATGCCGAAAGGAATGTGCACCCGCATCGTGTCCAATACCTTCTTGAAATTGAGGAAAATACCCTGCGCAAGCTCCCCTCTAAGATAAGCAAGAGATTTTGATCCTTCCACTATGCCGATATGCGTTTCAAACAATAAATTGAATTTCCGAACGTCGGTAAGGTCCGTTGAACCGCATTTCGGGCATTTAAGTTTATTATCCCGAATTATTTTTGTCAGTTCGGCAACAGGAAGTCCTTCGACTTTTTTTTCGGGAAACGCATGTTCTATCAGATGGTCGGCACGAGTCCGATATTTACAGTTCTTACAGTCAACAAGCGCATCATTAAAACCCGTCACATGACCGGACGCCTCCCATACGACCGGATTGAGAATCGTTGACGCATCAATACCGACCATATCGTCCCGGTCAAGCACAAAACGTTTCCACCAAGAGTCTCTAAGGTTATTTTTAAGCAAGGTTCCGTAATGCCCAAAGTCCCAGGTATTTGCCAATCCGCCGTATATCTCCGCCGACGGATAAAGAAACCCTCTTCTTTTGCATAACGCAATAATGTTGTCCATATGCATATTATAGAAATATAATTTATAAATGTATATGAAAAAAGCCATCCTCGTGCAGCCTGTGCTGCAAAGGGACGGCCATATATTCAAACCGCGGTTCCACCCTGCGTTCCCCGTAAAACAATCGGGGCTCTCTGATTTCTGATTGATACGGCTCCCGCTTTCCAAAGGCGATCATTGCCGTCTTCTTTCATTGTAACAGAGAAGGGGCGACGCTGCAACAGTGATAAAACAGTTTACGCATATATTTCCGGCGTCTTTTCGCTGATAATCTCCTCAATATACGAATTCCACTCTTCAAAGGTACCAAAATCCTTTGAAAAACCCAGTAGTTCCATTAGAACGCGAATATGGCGTATCAGATCCGAAATATCGAATGGTCGCGAACCGGATAATTCTATGAGAAAACACTTTGACTGCGTGAAAACTTCCTGTTCCTGCTGGAATTCGGGCAGCATCCGTTCCAGCAGGAATAAGTAATAATAAAGGATCCGTGTTTTTTCCGCATCGGACTTGATTTTTGAAAAAGCGGAAATAATTGAAGTCTCCCTGACATACCCCTGATCATTATGCATATATATAACGGTTTTCACAAGATTACCCGTCTGCATATGGGGAAGCCTTCTGCTGGTAATCGATCTTGCTCCTTTTGCGACCGCGTGAACCTTGCCTTTTTGCTCGGTAAAAAACGTAACAAGAATATCTTGATGAAGAAGAAGGCGTTTGCGAAGAACTAACGCATCAGTCTTAAGTTGGGAACTCATGTTAACCGTTGTCCGAACAACCTTTCCCCCTTGCCGGAAGCCGGATAAAAAATTATAACCGGAGCATATTACTTAGCCTTTATTTCTTTATCCACGTCAAGAATGCCGTTAAATGCGGATTGACCGTTATATTCTACTACTAATTTTTGATTGTCGGTACCCGGTTGTTTTTCGACCAATAAATTGTATCCCTGCATATTCAGATGAGGCAAGGTATAGGTGACGTGAATTTTGGCAAGACCCTGTGTGGGTACTTCAAGATACCCTTCAAATACCGTTTTGCCCAGCTCATCGTAGGTGTTGACTTTTTTCAGCGAACCCTCAAATGAAGTGAGTTTTGACCCTTTGGGTACGTACAGTCTTACCCAGTTTCTCAGGGTCGCATTCAGGCATAAGCCTCCACGTTCAAGATTACAGTCGGAATGAGGATAAGGATTCCGATATTCAACGGTTACGTCACGTTTGATTGTCCCGTTATCGTTGTTTGCCAATGAAGTGATGGACTCGGAAACGAACATATTTGATTTTGCTCCTGCAAAATTTACGTTGACGACATCGAGGAAATCGCCGTCATACTGCCTTATTCTGCCCGCAAAATGGATCTTCTCTACCGCGTTTTCCAGATTGGGATCGACAAAATACAAAAGAATGTGCTTTTCCTGCAGATTTTTGAACATCTGCTGTGCAAGGGTTCCCCAGTACTTTGACGGGGAAAAACCTATTGCTTTATAGAAAAATGCATACATAAGATCTCCCAAAATTCCTTTCCTGTTTTCCCTCAGATAGGGTGTAGGTCTGTCTACCATGTCAAAAAGCTGATAAAGCACCTGTGCGCAATCACACCTGGGATCTTTGTTCGCCGAAAAGCGAACACCGTCACCTTCCGTATCACCGAAACTCGTCTGCATGTCACAAAGAACTATTGAATCGATCGTAATAATTCCATCATAGTAATAGCGTTCTCCACTTTTCTGGTACAGGGAATTAAAAAGCTTGACCGAAGTAGGTAAATCAGGAGAAAGGTTGCTGTCCCTTATATAAAATTTGTTCACGTTCAAATGATACGTAAGGATTTCCGGAGGAGCGGGAGGATGGTTGCTTATACTGTTGTCAAGCGAATAAATATCCTCCGACTTTGCAATGGTCATTTTCCCGTCTTTGATCTTAAAAATTGCATATGCGGTCAGAAAACCACCCGTTGCCCTTAATTCCTTGTCGTCCTGAAAAAGAATCAGGTAGGTTTTCTCCTTGTCTTTCCCGAACATTGCGGGAAGATTTTTGACGAGCGGTTTGGCATCAACAAACAAAGAAGCAAGTCCTTCGAACTGATTTTTGATATTGAGAATATTTGCCCGAACGACCGTATTCCCGATTTTTGCAGGATAGCGGTTCGGGTCAATCCTGTCGATGCGGATCTGCGCTTCTTCGATATCCTGCGATATCGTATCAACGCGCGAAAGCATTTTATCCAAAGTCAAAATTGCGGTTTGAAGTCTGTTTTCCGCCGAACGTTCTACGAAAGAGGTGGCGCCTTTTTTAAAACCGATCAGATCGGCATAAGGAGTAATTGCCGCAACCGCCTCTTTGGTCGCCTTCACCATATAACCGCCGGCTTCCACCGCATTTTTAAAATCGGATACGTACGGAATAAAAGTTGCCCAATACACGGTGTTTGCCTGTTTTTCGAAATCAGAATACTGGGAGCTGAATTCATTTACTTTGTTATTGAGAAGGTCAATGTCGCTTTTTGAAAAAACTTGTTTGAGCTGCTTTGCAGAAGCAACCAGTACCAATCCTTTTGCTTTAATCTGCATAAACGGCCTGTAGAGAAGAAAATAACCGAGCAGACCTACTACAATGACCAGCGATAAAAGCGCAATAACAGCCGTTTTGATAAACTTTCCGTGTTTTTTTATCTTCATGGCTAAATTGCTCCTTTCCCCGTCACCATGACCACCGGAGTTTTTAAGATAATTACCAAATCCTTCCATAAAGATATATTATCCACATATAATGCATCAATTGCAATACGTTTATCAAAATTTATTTCCGAGCGCCCGCTGACTTGCCAAAGTCCTGTTATTCCTGGTTTAACCGAAAGCACTTTTCTTACCAATTGCTTGGTATGGGGATATTTTTTGAGCTGGTTTTCCAACTCATCAGGGTAGTATGCGCGAGGACCAACCAGGCTCATATCCCCTTTCAGCACATTGATTAACTGGGGAATTTCGTCAAGAGAATGTTTACGGATGAATTTTCCTATTTTCGTGATTCTCGGATCTTTTTTTAACTTATAGCTCCCCCGTTTATATTCCGTAAACAGCGTTTTGAACCTGGGATCGGTACGAAGAAGGTAGTGCGCCTTTGTAATCATTGACCTGAATTTGTACATTTTGAATTTTTTCCCTTTTTCTCCTATACGTTCTGGAACATCCGCCAGAATCGGTCCTTCGGAGTCCAACCTGATTGCCACCGCAGTCAATACATATACGGGTGAAAAAAGTATCAGCAACAAAAATGAAAGGACAATATCTATCAGGCGTTTCAAGTAAACCCTGTACGCTTTCTTTTTGATTATTGACATATGATGTGGATGGCGATAATACACTTCAGATCAAGTCAATCGTTCATGAACCGTTCCCTTAAAACTTTCAACCAGCTTTTTGATTTTGGCAACCGATCGTTTGTCCGCAATCAAAAGAACATCATCCGTATTAACCACCAACACATTGTGAAGATCCACCCCTACGATAATTTTTTTGTCGTTCAAATTATACACGAGATTATCCGTTGAATCGGATAGATGTACTTTTCCTTTGGTGATATTGTCGTCCCTGTTTTTTTCAAGCGCCTCCTTTAATGCCTCCCATGCACCCACATCGCTCCATCCGATATCATCAATCACTACATATGCAAATCCTTTATCCAACTGCTCCAACACGGCATTGTCAAAATTGATTTCCGGCATGGAATGATATAATGCACGAAATCTTTCTTCGGTTCCTGTTGCGGGCAACGCAAGTAGTTCTTCGGTAATTCGGTAGATGCGGGGAGCAAATTGTTTAAAGAGAGAATAAATAAATGAGGGTGTGGAAACGAAATAACCGAGATTCCAGCAATAGTTCGGGTTTTGAAAATATTTTTCCGCCTGTTCCCTGTGCGGTTTATACTCAAAACCTTCAAAATAT
>JBJKRW010000026.1:0-7920 GCA_046704445.1 Microgenomates group bacterium | reverse complement strand
GAGTAATATTGGTCAACGCCGAAATACGGTAATGAACTCCCCAAACACGATTTTGATCGAGTCCGTGAGCAGTGGTTTCAAGGACAAAATATTGGTCGTGATGTTTTGCGCTTTGCGCCAAAAGATTCTGGAGCAGAAACACGTCGGGAGTGGTCACATGAAAACCTGTTTTATACTCCTTTCCCGCTATCACTGCATAAACCGAAGAAATCATAGAAACCTTTTTGCCTGACGATTTGAGTATGTGATAGATAAGATGAGTGGTGGTTGTTTTTCCGTCGGTTCCGGTAACTCCGATCATTGTTATTTTTCTGCTCGGAAAGCCAAAAAAAATATTCGCGGCAATTGCCTGGAATAAATGGTAGATATTCTTTATCTTTTGCATCATGGCATCTATCAACTGTTAAGGCGATACGGCCGCATCAATCGTTCATTGGCTCGGTGGTATATTATAATATACTAATAATTGCTTGGCGATCTCAAAAAATATCGGTGCGGCGGTTTCCGAACCCCAGGGGGACGCTTTCGGTTCCCGCAACATAACCAAAGTAATAAATTTCGGATCGTTTGCGGGCGCAAATCCTATAAACGACGCAATTGTTTTTGACGGATCGTATACGCCTTTTATCGGAACCTGTGCGGTGCCTGTCTTGCCGCCGATAAGATATCCCTTGGGACGCGCCCATCTGACTTCACCGTGTTCGACCGTCGCCACCAGCATTTTTTTAAGGATATCCGAAGTTAACGGAGAAATTACGTTTCGTTCAAGCTGCGGATTTATTTTTTGCGTCTGACCGGAACTTTCCATTTCTTTTACTACATACGGTTTCAGCAATTTTCCTCCGTTGATAACCGACGCAAAAGCCCGGATCATCTGCATGGGCGTTACTGCTATACCCTGACCGAATGTGGCGGTCGCGAAATCGATAGGATACCAGTCTTTTTTCGGTTTGATGTAACCCGCAGTCTCCCCTTGCAGATCAATTCCGGTAAGCTGCCCGAATCCGAACTTTTGTATGTATTCGTAGAGCTTATCGTCACCCAATCTGCTTCCTACATATACCATCCCCACATTTGAGGATTTTTCGAGAATACGCGTCATGGTAATTTTTCCCTCATAGGTATTGTCCCATGTCTGGATATGGTAAGCACCAATCTGAACCGGTCCTTTTTCGTCATATATATCATTCGGTTGAACTTTCTTTTCCTGTACCGCGGCCGCCATAACCAAAGGTTTGAAGATGGAACCGGGTTCGTAAATCTCGGAAATTGCAGGATTTTTGAATTCGTCTTGAGTAAATTGATAGTATTGGGAAGGATCGTAGTCGGGTAGACAGACCAGCGCGAGAATCTGCATCGTGTTGGGATCCGCGGTTATCGTACATCCCTGCTTCGCATCATAGAGTTTGAGACCTTCGAGAAGTTTCTGTTTGCTTATGTCCTGAATCGCCTTGTCAATTGTAAGCACGAGGTCTCTGCCGTTTTCCGGATCCACACGGTCTTGTGTGCCTATCAACATGGGTTTTCCCAAAGGATCTCTTTCCGACTCCAGAATACCCGGCAAGCCTTTCAGATCCTTGTTGTAGTATCCTTCGAGTCCGAAGTAGCCCACGTTTTCGTCCTGCGAATTTTTTCCCACAAATCCCAGGACATGAGCCGAAAGCGATGCTTCCGGATAATATCGCTGAGTGGAATAGTCAAACCCCACTCCGGGAAGATGAAGGGCGGCGATGGCATTCTTTGTGCTTTCGTCAAGTCCCGAGCGAATTGCCTCCCACACCTTTGTTTTATCTATTCTCGCCTCTAGAGAAGCCTCTTGAATATGCAAAATTGGGGCAAGGGAACGTACCAATGTTTGCTCGTCCGAAATTTTCTGGGGCTCCAAATATAGAAGGTAACTGTTTTGATTTAATGCCAGGGGTTTACCGTTCCGGTCGAATATTCTTCCCCGTTCTGCAGGAATCTTCTGGGTCGTCAAATAGGGATCGCTCGATGATCTTGGACTGATTATTTGGATCAGAAAAAGTTTGGCGAGAATACAGAGAAATCCGAATAAAAAGATCAAAAACATCAGTTTTGATTTTGTCATACACAGGACGGCAAACGTTTATTCTTTCGGCAATATGTTTTGTGCAACCGTCAGGTTATCCAGGTATACCGGCGTTGATTTTTGGACGAAATTAAGTCGCGCGGCCATGGAAGCTGCATATTGCAAGGAGTCGACGTGTGAAAGCTGTGTATTGAGTTCAAGATTTTGTTGGTGCAAGATTCTCGTCTGTTGGTCAAAGCTCGAAAGTTCGTTGCTGAGTCTTATTCCGGATACAAAAATATATATATTGACTGCCAGCAGAACAAAAAACAAAACCCATACAGTGTCTTTAAATATCAGTTTCATGTCGGATCAATTAAAAACTAATAATGCGCAACTTTGCCGATCGTTCGAATCTTTTTCCGCGGTCCGACAGCATCGGTCTCCGTATCGCCATTTTCATCTTGTTCTTTACAATCCATTGTTTTACTATTCTGTCCTCCAGCGAATGGAACGTTATGACAAGAATTCTTCCGTCGGGCGTGATTAAATTTCTCGCGTTATCCAACCCGATCTTCAGATTTTCCATTTCCCGATTTACCTCAATCCGAAGAGACTGAAAAATTCTCGCCAGTATTCTGTTGTCTTTTACGCCGGTCATTTCGATAAATCCTCCGACCGTTCCGGCATTATGCCGTTTCCGGATATCCACAATACGTTTTGCGATCTCTTTTGATTTCGGCTCCTCTCCGTAACGCGAAAAAATATCGTAAAGCTGTGTTTCGCCGTAGGTACGGACAATTGCCGATGCATCCGGAAAATCATCCGGATTGATCCGCATATCGAGTTTTTCAGCCTTGTTCCGGTAAGAAAATCCTCTTCCGGAATCAAAAATCTGCCTCATGGACAAACCGAGATCAAACAACACGGCTTTGGCCGGAAAAAAACCCTTCTTTTTCGCTTCCTGCTCCAGCCGGATAAAATTTGTGCGTACCACGCATATTGTCCCGTTTTTGACCTCCGCGCTGAATTTCCGCGTGAGACCCCGAACCTGATCCGGATCCGCGTCTATGCAAAGAACCTTGCCTCCCCTTTGGACAATTTCCGAAACAAACCCTCCCTCGCCCGCGGTCGCATCCACATATTTTTCTCCCGGAATCACTTTCAGATTTTCAACGACCTGCGGTAAAAGTACTGGTGTATGCATATACATTCAATTCCCCCCCGCCACTTCGTAATCATTGCTCCTTTGCAAATGTCTTTATATTCTCTTCGACGTTTTTGCTGTAACTTGTCCAACGTTCCGGTTCCCAAAGCTCAAAATATGAACCGACACCAATAATCACCACTTCCTTGCCGGACAATCCTGCATATTCCAGAAGATTCTTCGGTATTACAACTCTCCCCTGTTCATCTATATCAATGAGTGCGGCACTGGAAAACAGATGCCTTTTCATTTCTACTTTTTTCATTTCAAGAAGAGATTGTCCCATCAATTCCTGTGTTCCTTTTTCCCAGTCTTCGTTTCTGAATCCGGAAAGACAACGGTCAAATGCTTTGGTGAGCGTAAACGTCTGTCCCGATCCCAATGCGTCGCGGATTTTTTTAGGAATAACAATCCTTCCCGCTCCTGTAAAGACAACCCTATATTCCCCAACAAATAACATATATCACCATTAAACACCTTTTTTAGCCTTCTGTCAAGAGGAATCGGGATGTTTTACAAAAAAACCCCAAACTGATATATAATTATCTGGAGTATATGAACGAGTTTATCAGCAAAACCAAGTCCTTTATCTTTGCCAAACAGAAAAGCATTGTTGCATCGGCCCTGCTGCTGTCGGGAACCATAGTTCTGGCGAGATTTTTCGGATTCTTCAGATATCGCGTGCTCGCCAACTATTTTACCAAAGGCCAGTTGGATATTTTTTTTGCTTCTTTTCGTATCCCCGATCTTATATTTGAAATTCTGATTACCGGTGCGTTTACCTCATCCTTTATTCCCTTGTTTGTCAAATACCAGGGAAATAAAAAGGAACTTGACGAAAATATTTCCTCGATCATCAACCTTATTCTTTTGTTTATGATGTGCGGGATTGTCATCCTGTTTATATTTATGGATCCCATCATGAGGGCAATCACACCCGGTTTTTCTCTTGAAAAAACAGAAACTATAGTGCTTTTCTCAAGGATTCTTCTGATCGGCCAACTTCCATTCCTTATTTTCGGAAACTTTCTGACCGGAATCGGCCAGGCCGACAAAACGTTTTTTCTTTCGGCCATCGCGCCTGTTTTTTACAATATCACAATTATCATATCTACGGTTCTTTTCACCAAGACGCTTTTTTTGATGGCGCCTATCGTCGGAGTAATTATCGGCGCATTTTTTCTTTTTGCCATCCAGGTTCCCATCATGCTGTCAACGCAGTATACGTACAGATTCGTTCTGAAAAAAACACAGGGACTTGTTGAGTTTGTCCATATGGTTGTTCCCAGGACTCTCACCGTTATTGTTTCGCAGATCGACGCGACGATTGATCTGACACTAACCACACTGCTGGGAAGCGGGTCCTATACTGTTTTCTATCTCGCCCAACGGCTTCAGCTGCTTCCGGTCTCGGTAATCGGGGTAGCATTCTGTCAAGCCTCACTCCCTTATCTTTCTGAAATTTTTACCGAAAAAAGAATTGAGGAATTCAAGAAAATCATTCTGGATTCCGTACTCAACCTTTTTTTTCTTACCATTCCCATCATGAGTTTTTTCGTATTTGCAAGAACGCCCATTATCCGTTTGTTTTTCGGCGCTCAGAAGTTTGACTGGGATGCTACGGTGCAAACCGCCATCACTCTTTCCTATTTTGCACTCTCAATTCCTTTTCACGGAATCTATTATTTTTTGACAAGATGTTTTTATGCGATACTGGACAGCCGGACTCCTTTTTTTATCGGCGTAAGTTCCATTGTCATGAATACCGCGTTAAGTCTGTATTTCATTTTTATTCTTAAACTTCCCGTCTGGGCTCTTTCGATTTCGTTCTCCGTTTCCATGATCATAAACGTAATAGTGCTTTTCGTTATTTTGGGCTCCAGACTCAGAGGATTTTCGTATAAAAATATCTTGTTTGAAATAATCAAGATGACCTTTGCATCACTGCTTGCCTCCGTTGTATCCTACATCTCCATAAAACTTATGGATAAATTCCTTCTGGATACCTCACGTACAATCAATGTATTCGTGCTCCTGTGCGTATCGGGGTCAATATTTTCCGCGCTCTATCTTTTTCTCGCGTGGGTCATGGACATCAAGGAACTTTATCTGGTAACACGGCTGCTGGTCAAGGCAAAAGAGTATCATAAACGATTCCTTGAAATTTATACCCAATATGAATAAAGACGAAGAAAAACTCATAGCCATCAAGGCAATTCAAAAAAAACTTCTCGGGAAAAAACTGTCATACCGTGAGATTTATGCCATCATGGACGAAATCGCACATGAACGGTTAAGTGAAGTACTTACGACCTATTTCGCGGCGACTTCCTTCAAGGAAGGTTATACACCCGAGGAACTGTACCAATTTACCAAGGCTATGGTGGAAACCGGAAACACGCTCCGCTTCGACGGAATTGTTGCGGATAAACACTCAACCGGCGGAGTTGCGGGAGCACGGACGACAATGATACTTGTTCCGATAATTGCGGCAGCCGGATTTAAAATTCCGAAGATTTCCTCCCGGGCAATCACCAGCCCTGCAGGCACCGCCGACGTCATGGAAGTACTGGCGGACGTCAACTTCGCCCCGAAACAGATCGAACACGTAGTCAATACAGTAGGCGGCTGTATCGCCTGGAACGGACATCTGAAGATCGCTCCGGCAGACGACGTCATCATCAGGGTCGAGGAGGTTCTTTCCTTTGAATCGTTCGATAAAATCATCATATCCATCATGGCAAAAAAAATTGCCGCCTCAACAAACCATCTCATACTCGATATCCCTGTCGGAAAAACAATGAAAATCAGGCATTTTGCGGATGCCGAAAAGGTTGCGGAAAAATTCAAAAAACTCGGCGAACGTTTTCATATCAAGGTAGTGGCGGATATAAACGAAACTCTCGAACCGCCAGGCCGCGGAGTCGGTCCGCTCCTTGAAGCAAGAGATGTCCTGTATGTGCTTGAACAACATAAACAAAGGCCCCTCAAGCTCGAAGCAAAAGCACTGAGACTCGCGGGAAAATTGCTTGACATTTGTTACAAAGACTCGCATCAGGAAAAAAGCGGAGAAGAGGAAGCGAGAAAGATATTGTTATCGGGAACAGCATTGAAAAAATTCAGGGAAATCATCCGTGCGCAGCGCGGAAACCCGGACATCGCGTCTTCGGATCTGAGAACCAGTGAGCACAAATTTGACATGACAGCGCACAAGTCTGGTAAAATCAAAGATATCTACAACTACAATTTAAACGCGGTCGCCAAGGTGCTCGGTGCGCCGAACGACAAAAAAGCGGGAATATATATCATTAAAAAACTGGACGAACCGGTATCCAAAAACGAATGCATTATGAGTTTTTATTCCAGCGATAAATACCGCCTGAAAGAAGCGGAGATTACCCTGGAAAACATTCCGGTCTATGAAATCGAATAACAGAACCAAAAGGCTCACCGTATTTATCAGCGTAATATTTCTTATAGTCATCGGGTGCCTTCTATATTATCAGGAAGGAACGCTTCCCGTCGACAAATCACATCCGGAAACAAAAATATTCGTCGTCGACAAAGGAATGACGCTGACTCAGGTCTCAAACAAACTGGCGCAACAGGGCTTTATCAGAAATCAGCTGGTATTTTACCTCGTAGCAAAAAAGCTTGGCATAGACCGCAATATTCAGGCGGGTGATTTCAGATTGTCCACTAACATGAATGCATATCAGATTGCAAACAACCTTACTCACGGCACTCAGGACCTTTGGGTCACACTGATCGAAGGAACAAGAAAAGAAGAGATGGCGCAAGTTCTGGCGGAATACTTCAATTTTCCCGAATCACAGTTCATAGAAAACGCACAGGAGGGGTATCTGTTTCCCGATACCTACCTGATTCCGAGGGAAGCCACTGCCGGTTCGATCATCCAGATACTTACTTCAAACTTCAAGAAAAAGTTTAACACCCAACTTCAGAAATCCGGCGAATCAAAAGGGCTCACGCCAAAACAGATCGTCATCCTTGCGTCGCTCGTGGAAAAAGAAGCACGGGATGATACTGACAGACAGATCGTCGCCAGCATTTTGCTCAAGCGCCTTCAAAACGACTGGCCGTTACAGGTTGACGCAACAATTCAATACGCATTGGGATACCAACCTAACGAAAAAACATGGTGGAAAAAAGACCTGACCTCAGCGGACCTTGCCATTGACTCTCCCTATAATACATATACACACCCCGGTCTTCCTCCCACTCCGATATGCAACCCGGGACTGGCATCCATACGGGCAGTAGCCGATGCGAATCCGAATACGCCATACTGGTATTATCTTTCGGACCGAAACGGGGTCATGCATTATTCAAAAACATTGGAAGAACACAATGCCAATATTCAAAAATATCTCAATTAGATCTTTCTGTTTCACGAAGAATTATTCTTCCTGAGGTATATCCTGTGAGGGCCGTTTAATGACTTCTCGGGGTTTTGATCCTTCGGCAGGACCCACATACCCGGCCGCCTCCAGTTGATCAAGAAGTCTTGCCGCTCTCGCATAACCAATGGAAAGACGTCGCTGAAGGAGCGAGGCAGAAGCTTTATCATATTGCATAATGATCTCAACCGCGCTGTCGAACAGCGTATCGTGATCGCCAGAAACAGCGGTTCCTCCGCGTACGCCGATCGACACATCCTGTT
>JBJKRW010000025.1:0-15568 GCA_046704445.1 Microgenomates group bacterium | reverse complement strand
CAGCCATAAAAGGACAGGCGGATTACTTGTTAGGCCTAAAAGAAAATGTTAAAATAGGCAGATTAATACCCGTAACCAAGGAGTTAATTGAACGTTATTACGGTAAATTTTTCACCAAATATGCCGACGATAAACCAACTGATCAAAAAGAGGAGAAAAAAGAGAATTAGAAAATCAAGAGCAGCAGCTCTAAAATCCGTTTTTAACGCATTACAGCGTAAATACGTAAAAGCAAACGGCCCATTCAAACGAGGAGTATGTACTGTGGTAAGAACCATGACTCCGAAAAAGCCGAATTCGGCTCTCCGGAAAGTGGCAAGAGTCCGTCTTTCGAACAAGATGGAAGTTACCGCGTATATCCAGGGAATCGGACATAATCTTGCGGAACATTCCATTGTACTGGTCAGAGGCGGGAGAGTAAAGGATCTTCCCGGCGTAAAATATCATATAGTACGCGGCAAATTCGATACGTCCGGTGTTCAAAACAGAGTTTCATCCCATTCAAAATACGGCACAAAAAAAACGCAGCCCAAACCTGCGGCTTAAAATAATATATAAAGAATAGATATTAATTTTTACACACATGCCAAGACATTTTTATAAAAAAAAGAGAATAAAATCAGACGCGCTGTACGAAAACACGGAAGTAACAAAACTCATTAATTATATTATGGTGGACGGAAAAAAAAGTGTTGCAAGGGATATTGTGTATACAATGATGGATTCCCTGAAAAAAGAAGGCCAGGATCCACTAAAAACACTTCATGCGGCAATAGATAATGTAGCGCCGGATCATGAGGTTCGACCCCGCCGTCTTGGAGGAGCGTCGTATCTCGTGCCTATCGAAATCCGCAAGGAACGGCGATTGTTTCTCGCGCTGAACTGGATGATTAATGCGGCAAAGGGACGTTCAAATAAAGAATTTCATTCATTTTCCGAAAAATTGCTGGCAGAAGTAAAAGACGCTTCCAAAAATCAGGGAAGTGCCATTGCCAAAAAAATGCAGACCGAAAAATTAGCAGAGGCGAATAAGGCGTTCTCTCATTTAAAGTGGTAATGCCACATATTTCTAATTTTTAATGTTGAATTTTTAATTATTGCTATGGCTCAACAATCGATAGTTACCAAAAACAGGAACGTTCCCCTGGACAAAATCCGTAACATAGGCATTATTGCACACATTGATTCCGGCAAAACCACTACCACCGAACGGTTTCTTTTCTATACCGGAAGAACATACAAAATAGGAGACATTGATGAAGGCAGTACACAGATGGATTGGATGGCGCAGGAACGCGAGAGAGGAATCACGATAGTTTCCGCGGCAACCACCACCTTTTGGAACGACGTACGGATCAATATTATCGATACGCCCGGACATGTCGATTTTACCGCCGAGGTGGAACGTTCACTGAGAGTTTTGGACGGAGGCGTAGTAATTTTCGACGCGGAGGAAGGCGTACAAAGTCAGTCCGAAACGGTCTGGAGACAGGCGGACAAATACAAAATTCCGCGTATCTGTTTTATCAACAAAATGGACAAGCTCGGCGCGGATTTTGAAGCGACCGTAGCGGAAATAAAAGAGCGTCTCGGTGCGGTTCCCGTAATCATGGTCTATCCTATCGGCAAAGAGCAGGATTTTAAAGGAGTCATCGATCTTTTTCACCGGAAAGCACTTATCTGGGGAGACGATCCTCAAGGAGTTAAGTTCATTACCGGCGAAGTACCGGCCGAGTTGAAAGAAAAGGTAGATGCGGCTCGCGCAAAAATGGTGGAACAGATTGCCGAAACTGACGATGCGCTTTTGAACAAATATCTAAACGGTGAAGAAATTACCGTTGATGAACTGAAACGTGCGCTGAGAAAAGCAACCATTGCGTACCGTTTAATTCCCATATACTGCGGTACGTCGTTGCGCAACAAAGGAGTGCAGCCTGTACTTGATGCGGTGATTGATTTTCTGCCCTCACCTGCCGATTTGAAGCAAATAAAAGGCATCAATCCGCAAACAGGAGCGGAAGAAATCCGAAAACTGGTTCCCGAGGAAAAATTCTCGGGTCTTGCATTCAAAATCCAGCTCGATCCCCACGTAGGCAAACTTACCTATGTGCGCATTTACTCCGGAACTCTTGAGTCAGGCTCATACATCTATAACGTCAATAAGGATAAACAGGAACGGGCAAGCCGCGTGTTGCTTATGCACGCAAACCAACGCGAAGAAATCGACAAAGCATATGCAGGCGAAATCGTTGCACTGGTAGGACCAAAAGAGACAAAAACCGGAGATACGCTGGCAGATCAGTCTGCGCCGATCGTTTTGGAACAGATTACGTTTCCCGAACCGGTCATCTCACTCGCTATCGAACCCAAAACAAAAGCGGATCAGGAAAAACTATCATACAGTCTGCAGAGACTTGCGGAAGAAGATCCAACATTTAAAGTCAAAGTCAACCAGGAAACCGGACAAACCATTATGTCGGGCATGGGTGAACTCCACCTCGAAATCCTTGTCGACCGCATGAAGCGGGAAATGGGCATGAACGTCAATGTCGGAAAACCACAGGTAGCATACAAAGAGACTATTTCCAAATCTGCCGATGCGGAAGGAAAATATATCAAACAAACGGGCGGACATGGACAATATGGTCACTGTCTTATCAAAGTCGATCCCCTGAACCGGGGAGAAGGATTCAAATTTCTCAACAAAATTAAAGGCGGTTCGATTCCCTCCGAGTTTATTCCTTCGGTGGAAAAAGGAGTGATTGAAGCGATGGAAAAAGGCGTGCTCTTGGGCTTTCCCATGACCGATATGCAGGTTACTCTCTATGACGGAAGCTACCATGACGTGGATTCTTCCGATATTGCCTTTAAAATAGCGGGTTCTATGGCTTTACAGGATGCGGTAAAAAAAGCAAGCCTTACGCTTTTGGAGCCGATAATGAAACTCGAAGTAACCGTTCCCGAAAACTTTATGGGAGTCGTCATAGGCGACATATCCAGTAAAAGAGGAAAAATACTCGGGACGGAAAAACGGAGCCGGGCGGTAGTCATCAAAAGCTATGTTCCCCTTGCGGAACTTTCCGGATACGCAACCATTCTCAGATCTCTCACCGAAGGCCGGGGATTCTTCTACATGGAACCTTCACACTACGAAGAGGTTCCCCAGAATATTACCCGGACAATGATTGACGGCAAATAACTTTATTCTTTTAACTTGATGACCGAAGAAATCTGAGAATTCGGAATATATATCAGATTTTCCTTCTTGTCCTTCAGAATAGTCAACCGAAGTGTTACCTGATATACTTCACCTTCCAGATTCCCTATTTTGACCCTGTCTCCCACATTGAACTGATCTTCGGCAATAATGAAAAATCCGGCGATGATATCCTTTACCAGCGTCTGGGCGCCGAAGGAAATCGCCAAACCGAGGATGCCCGCCCCGGTAAGAATAGGCGTAATATTGATTCCCCAATGTGCCAGTATAACCAAAACCGCTATTAAAAAAAGAAAAATATCGATAATGTTTTTCAGAAGCAGACGCACTGTTTTCGTTTTTGCCAATACAAACGAGTTGAGTTTTGATTTCTGAACGCCCGACACCACCGCATCAATGGTTTTTTTGGACAGGATAGACAAAAGAAGCGTCGCCGCCAGTACGCCCGCGGTCACGAACAGTTTGTTTGCAATAATGTTATGGTCAAATCCCTGCATACGTATAAGTATACCAACTGTGCCAAAAAGTTGCCAAACGTCCCATAAAAAAATACAGTTGCGGAGTGAACAACTGTTTACTATACTTTCTGGTGAACGAAAATTCACCGGTTATTCTATCAGTTGTTAAACAAAACATCATGTCAACGGATCGCCTCGGGTCGGTAAAAAAATTCTTCCGAAGGTATCACCGGCTTCCTTCCTACACGGAGATGCTGAAACTGTTCGGGGTGTCATCAAAAAATGCAGTATTCAAAATCGTGCAGAAATGGATTGAAGAAGGACTGGTCACAAAAGAACACAATAAACTGGCACCGTCGCCGAAATTCTTTAGCCTCCCGCTTCTCGGGATAATCAAGGCGGGCTACCCTATTCTTTCCGAGGAAAACCGGGACTATCTCACTCTGGATGAATATCTCATCGAGGATCCTCAATCCGCTTTTCTCCTTAAAGTAAGCGGAGATTCTCTTTCCGGCGTCGGCATTTTTGACGGAGATATCGTAATCATCGAACGGAAAAGGGCGGCCCAGGTGGGCGATATTGTTTTAGCGCAGATAGACAGCGAATGGACGCTGAAGATTCTAAAAAAAGACCGCATGAAACGCATAAGCTACCTGGAAGCTGCAAATCCGAAATATCCTCCTTTCTTTCCGCAGAGAGATCTTCAAATTTTCGGCGTGGTGAAAGCCGTTGTCCGCAAATTCAACTGAAAACCCTCCATCATGCATCCGAATAATCGGTCCTGCAAAAGAATAAAATGTCTATAGTAAATTTCTCTTGACAAGGTGAACAAACGTTTACTACAATGGTAAACGTACGTTTACCCGTTATCTGTCTATTCATTACCATGACCGAGCAGATTAATGAAAAAATAAGCGTCATTACGGTATACAACCGGGAAAGCGGAATGGTTATGCCGAGAAAAATCCGCTGGCAGGGCCGCATTTATACGATGACCAAACTCGCCTATCACCACAAAATCCGGCAAGGCAGAACCATCATGCACATTTTTCACGTTACCAATGGGTCTATTGATTTCAGAATTAATCTGAATACCGAGAATCTCCATTGGACTCTTGAAGAAATCTATGACGGGACTTCCTCTTAATCACAATCCGCCTGCGCTCATGCATATCGACCTGAACTCCTGTTTTGCCACCGTGGAACAGCAGGCCAATATACATCTGAGGGGAAAACCCGTGGTTATTGCCGCATATACGTCTCCCGGAGGCTGCATCGTTTCTCCGTCCGTTGAAGCGAAAAAACTCGGCATTAAAGTGGGAATGACCGTAAGAGATGCGCGTCTCATCGACAGAAACGTTATCGTCAGGGACCCCGACCCCCTCCTCGTTCGTGACGTGCATATCAAATTCCGATCCATTTTCCAGGATTATTCACCCGTTGTCATCCCCAAATCAATAGACGAGGCTATTATCGATTTCACGGATACTCCTGTGCCGAAACAGGGACTTCCGGGACTTGCAAAAGAAATAAAACAACGCCTGAGATCCGAAATCGGCGAATGGATTTCCTGCAGCATAGGCATCGGTACCAACAGATTTCTTGCAAAACTCGGGGCATCACTCCATAAGCCTGACGGACTGGATATTATCTCTTACAAAAACCTTCAAGATATCTACTCTTCGGTAAAACTTACCGATCTCAACGGCATCAATACGCGTTACGAAGCGCGTCTCAACAGCTGGGGAATCTTTACGCCGCTCCAGTTTCTTCATGCAACGGAATCATTCCTGCATAAACAGGTATTCAAAAGCATTGTCGGATATTACTGGTATCTGAGACTTCGCGGCTGGGAAATCGACGACGTCGAATTCAAACGGAAAAGTTACGGACAGGAATATTCCCTTGGCAAAAAGACAGCCGATCCCAAAGAACTCTCAAAAATCATCATGAAATTGTGTGAAAAAACAGGAAGAAGACTGAGGGCATCCGGCCAGTGTGCGCTTGGTATCCATATGGCGTTCGTATATGAAGACTGGACCTTTTGGCACAGGGGACGGAAACTGAATCAACCTCTCTATACGACACAGGAACTTTTTACGAAGGCGATGTGGCTTTTCAATCAACAGCCCCAACGGAAAACCGTGGCAAAAATCGCGGTAAGCTGTTATAACCTTGTTTCAGACTCAACCGTGCAGCTGAACTTTTTCGATATCCGGGACGATAAAAAAAAACACGTATCGGATGCAATGGATACGATCAATGACCGCTACGGAGAATTCATCATTACACCGGCACTCATGATGGAGATGAAAGATCTTGTCCTTGACCGGATTGCATTCGGCAACGTCAAAGACCTTGAGGATCTCTACGCTGCTCCTTTTTCCAAATCCGGTTCGTGAGCATGAAACAGGCATTGGAGGTAATTCGGATACCTGCAGATTCTGCCTTATGGATTGCTTGTTCGGATTCTGAACCCGGCTGCATCCAGATTTCTTTGATGCCTAAACGCATACATTCCTCCACGATCTGTCCGGTAACATCCGGTTTAACGACCGTAATCACCAAATCGGGCACACGAGGCAGATTGTGCAGACTCGGATAAATTTTCCGGCCCTGGATAAATCCTCCTTTCGGATTGACGCCGAAGACGCGCAAACCCGAATTCACAAGATCCCTGAAAATCGCATAACCGTATTTCTCGGAATTTGCAGAAACTCCGACAACCGCGATGGATTTTGCATGCAGATTATCCATGAGAATACGAGGGAAGTGATAGATGTGCGTTGTGAAATGCACGCACAAGAGGACATCGGGCATGATCATGTTTTTTTGCCGTACAATATGCCCTGCCGTATTCAATCATCAGATAGGTGAATTTGAACCAGTCACGCTTCGGAAGAATCCGCATCAGATCCTGTTCGATTTTGACGGGATCATCGTGTTTGGTTAAACCATACAGCCGGGATAACCTGCGTACGTGCGTATCCACTGCAATTCCTTCGACAATGCCGTATGCATTACCCAAAACGACGTTTGCGGTTTTCCGTGCGACACCCGGCAGTGACAACAGATCCTTCATTGTATCCGGAACCCTGCCGTGATATTTCTCCGAAACAAGTTTTGCCGAAACCAAAATATTTTTTGCCTTGTTTTTATAAAAACCGGTAGAGCGGATATCCTGTTCAAATATCTTCGGATCGGCGTGAACATAATCACCAAGATTCCGGTATTTTTTAAATAAACTGTCCGTAACTCTGTTGACCATTTTGTCGGTACATTGTGCCGACAATATAACTGCAACAAGAAGTTCCCAAGGATTGGAATAGCGCAACACAATCTTTGCGTCGGGAAATAATTTCTTGAGTTCTGCCACCATTAACATGGCACGTTTTTTATCCTGTTCCATAAGCCCAAACATAGGACGGACCTTTTTAGGTCTGTCCTTTTACTTAATTATATATGTTCCGTCATGCTCTTTTACGAATCCTTCCTGTTCCAGCTGAAAGAGACCGTTGTTGATCTGCATAATATTATAGTTCTCAATCCCATATAAATCCTTTCTGTCTTGCGGTTTCTCGAGAATTTTTCTGATCAAAATACCTCTTAATTTCCGCAAGGAACCTTCAAACTTCTGCTGTCTCCGATAATGGACGCTTTTCCTGTTCGGATTATTTGTTGTTTCCGCCAACTTGGTACCGTAATCCATCAATGCATAATACCAGTCCCTGAAGTGTCTGTCCGGAAGAGTCTGTTCAACCAGTGTTTTGATATCCCTATCATGCACTTTCTGTTTATCTCCAAAAAAGAAATTAATAAACACTCTCCGGATGTTTGTTTCAATAAATATTGTCGGCCTGTCCCATGCAAAAGTTACCACGGAACACGAAGTTGCCTTTCCGATACCCGGAAGCGTTTCGAGAAGTTCCGGATTCTCAGGAATTTTTCCTCCGAACCGGCAGCGAATAATTCGAGCTGTCTCTCTCAAATACAAAGCCCGTCTGTTGTACCCCATTCCCTGCCAGACTCCAAGCAGTTTTCCGGTTGATGCTTTGGCAAGGGTTTTTAAATCCGGGAATACTTTTAAGAATTCCGGAAATTTTTTGGATACCCGGGAAACCTGTGTTTGCTGTAACATTATTTCGGAAACCAGAATCCTGTATGGCGATATATGCGAACGCCAGGAAAATTTTCTCTTATGCCTTTTATAATAACCCCAAATTGTACTGCGGAACCTTTTTGCGCGCGCAGGAGAAACACGTATCATATACACACTGTAGTATATATGATTCCGTTCAAAGCAGTTTATGTTCTTTGAAGCTGAAATAAAGCCGGGCCGTCACTATGACATGATCAATAAGCTCTATCCCCAAAATTTCTCCCGATTTTTGGAGACGTTTGGTTAAGACGAGGTCTTCATCCGAAGGCGCGGAATCCCCGGACGGATGATTATGACTTATGATTATCTGGGCGCAAGTATGTTTAATTGCCGGCTCGAATACCTCCCTTGGATGAACAATGTTCATATTAAGGATCCCTATGGAAATTATCTCTTTCCGTATCATCTGATTTTTTACGTCGAGGTAAAAAACAACAAAATATTCCTTTTTTTTCAATCTTATTTCCGACAACTCGTTCCACACGTCTTTAGGGCTCATGAGAAGGACTGTCTTTCTCCTTTGCAATAAACGCTTACCCAATTCAATTCCTGCGAGTACACGGCATGCTTTGGAAATTCCTACGCCTGAAATCTTCCTGAGCTCCGTAAACGGAAGCGCAAGCAGCTCGTCTTCTCCATATAGATTGATGATCTTTTTACTCAGTTCTATCACATTTATTCCCTTCTTTCCGGATCCGAGAAGGATTGCCAATAACTCACTGTTATTCAGTTTATCCTGTCCGTAACGGGCCAGTTTTTCCTGAGGACGGTCAACGGCCGGCAGATCCTTGATCTTCATACACATATTGTCGTCCAAATATATTTTCAGGTCTACGGACTATAATCTACAATCGTACCGGCAAGTATGTCTAAAAATCAAAGGTCAAAAGAATGGGGAGATGATCGGAATAATCTGTCTTTATTATTTCCGAGGAAACTATCCTGATATCTTTCGTGACAAATATATAATCAAGCCTCCAACGTAACGACTTTTCCCTGAATCCCCGGTGATCAAAAGGTTTTGTCGTCCATGTCGGCTCATCAAACGGAGGCCCCGCGTTGATAAAATACTTTTGTAATTCTTGAATCGCGTACGAGTCCGGCGTAGAATTCAAATCTCCCGTCAGAATATAACTTTTTGACTTATCTTTTACCCCGTCAACCAGCCTGTTGACTTCCTTTATTTTTGCCTCTGTCATCATGAATTTGTGAATATAAGAAAGATGCACCGTTCCCACCTGCAGGAATTTTTGTTCATCCGTTTGAATCTCTGCCTCGACATATACTCTTCCTTCATCGGAAAAATCCGTTACGTGAGATCCCGCTTCTTTGGTAAAAAAATGTCTTTTTCCCACAATCGGGAACCGCGAAAAAACCGCATTGCCGATGGACTTTACTTCTTCTGCGTCCGGCTTGGTAAACGCCGTCTCGAAATAATACCGCACACCAAGCTTTTCGGCGATGTATCTGGCAATATCCCGAATCCCCGGATTGTATACGGAATCGATGCAGAGTTCCTGAAAACAGAATATGTCCGGCTTTACCGAGTTCAGCAATGCGATTATATTTTCCGCTTTTTCTTTATACAGAATATTCCATTGCATGAGCTTCAATCTCATAATCATATTGTATCAAAGGAACATATGCCTGCTGTTACTTCTTGCAAAGCAGCACCACATGATGATTAAGGTCACGCGCATATTCGGAGAATTCAGGAAACTTCCTTGCATCAAGATCCCGTATCAGGTCTTTTAACTCAGCCTCGTCATCCATAATCATAAGCGGGGCTTTGCTGCTCAGATGGGCGGGTGCCATTTTAAGAATTTTATTCAATGCGTCATAGTTTCCTAACCGTATCATGCTCATCGCTCCAATCGGCGCCATTTTGGCAAAATCGCCTTCCTGCATCGTCAAGATATCTTTTTGAGAATACCTTATGTTTATGTTTGGCAGCACCTTGGCAATACCCGGATCGGGCTTATCCCTCAAGCTGTCTACCATAAAAAGATCCTGGGCAAGCACTCTTGCCCTGTGTTTGAACAAAGCCGCCGCCAATCTACCGTCTCCGGATCCCCAATCTACCCATGCCCCGTCAAATTTCCTGTCTTTCAAGGCCGACAACCGAATTGCGTTTTCAAGCGCAGCCATCGTCCCCAGCTCAAATTCCAATTCCAAATCACCCGGAGGAACATCCGGATAAAGCTTCCTGAACCATTCCGCAAAATCGGGCCAGACCCACTGGATCTGCCAAAGAGCCCTTTCTAAAGGACTTAATTCGGCACCGACAGAAACGACAGGAGATTTTAACTCGTTGGGCTGAGGCGGTTTTGATCTCACGCCCGGTACTTCAATTTTATCAACTGCGGTTACGTCCCCCATATGATTTATTGCGTATCCATACTTGCCCAAAGCACTCTGGACGCATATGTTTTATACGGCGCCCATTTTGAAACAATCTGTTCAATCCGTTTCTTTGAAGGCACACGATGTAACTTATAAATTTTTCTTATCGCTTTCCTCAATCCGAGATCGCCGTGGGAAAATACATTATCACGTGCAAGCACAAACATAAGAAACATCTCGCATGTCCAGGGACCGATTCCCTTAACCCGAAGCAGTTTTTTACTTACTTCTTCATTAGTCATCGAATCGAATCCGGAAAACGACAGTTCTCCCGACTCGACAGATTCGGCAAGGTTACGGATATACCGTGCTTTCGCATGTGACATGCCGCTTGACCTCAAACGGTCGTGGGAAATTGCAAGCACACTGCGGGAAGTCACAGGGATTTCCGTAAAAAGTCCTTTAAACCGGCTAACCAACGTGTCCCCTGCCTTATTCGAAAGCTGCTGACAGATGATCTCCCGGCATAAACGAAAAAAATAATTCTCGGGTTTTTCTTTTTTTATGGGTTGAAGCATTCCGACTTTACAGGCAACTGTGTACAAAACAGGATCGTTGAGTTTCCATTGGCGGAGAACCTTTTTATACATAACAGAAAGTATATCATAGACAAACAGCTATCAATCATAATCCTGTTTTATCTTTTTAAAAGATCGAAGACTACAGAAATTGGGAAATAAGAATGTTATTCTATTTTGGATCACGGGATAATGAATTTTTTTCCGCTTCTTGCCAACGGGAATGCACGGATTTCCCGGCTTTGGTAATCAATTCAAAAACCTGAAATATTCCCGGAAGCTTTTTTATCCGTTTTCCTATTATTGGCATTCTCGCAATTGATGACCTGTGTAATATTGCCCGTGATCGGCGTATTGTTTCTATTGCGTCTTCTACTTTAAACCCTCTTCTCTGATTGTCGACAAAATTTAGCAAACCGACCTCCCGGTCCGCCTGCAATATTTTTTGACAATGAGCAACCGTCCATCTTCTTGGCGGATAAGGAGCAAGCCATCTCAAACCATACCCTTCCACAAGTCCTATTATTGTTTCTTGCGGCATCTGAGATCTTGTATCCGGCAAAAAAATATCTTTTGATGTTTCTGCGGAATAATCGTCCGGAACAAGTAGCGAATACGGATCCAGCCTCATGACCTGATCTGATCCTTTAATCGACACTTCCTGCAAAAAACGGGCTCCGGGATCTTCTATTTTTTGTAAAGGAGGAATCGCGGAAAATTCTCTCACCGCCTCAACCGCGAATTGGCAGTCTTTGAGAGGAAATCCGGATAAAAGACCGTGAGCCAAATTGGCTTTTCTCACATCAGCACTGCCCATTAGCGAAATAATTTGAGTAATGATCTCATCGTTTGTCAGTCGCCTGTCGGGAATCTGTATCCCGAGTTCTTTCTGATAGGTTTTTAAGACCAAACCTGCCGCGGGTATATTAACCATGAGCTTCGTATATCCGCCTTCTTTCCCGAATTCAAGAAATCCGTAATCTTGAGAAAAATCAATGCCGGCTTTCCGATAAGCCTGATAAATCAATGCAGCTTGTCCCGTTCGCATACCCGTTAAGGGTTGAAGTCCGATAATGGCGGATATCATCTCGGGCGTTGTTAAAACCATTTTATCAATATTATTATCCGCTGCCGTCATAATTTCCTTAAGTATTTCGAAACCGCCGCGATATAACACTTTTTCATCACGGGTCAGAAAATCCGTATTCAAATCCTCCCGGACTTCTATATTTCCAAAGGTAACCGTTCTCGGAAAATCCGTTTCTTTAAGCTTTGTAAAATTCGGTTTTATATCCGAATCTGACTGAGGTCTATTCTTCTTCGTCTCGTCATGAATTTCGGTTTCCGGAACAGATGCATCGGGCATATTGTAATTTTATCAAAGAACACCCTGCCAAACATTGATTTATGTAGCCGGTATATTTAAGAAGTATATATATTAATTCTCTGATCGGGCCGAAAGCCAAAAGGCTTAATCTGCAAAGTGATGGGTACTTCCGCAGTCCCCCTCACCGTAGTCATCACGTCGTCCGTCATGATTTTTTCAAGGGTTACTACGACTCCTAATGACCGTACATGATTGCCTATCTCTAAATCTCTGGCTTGTATGGATTTTGTCCGTCTGATCATCGATTCAGTTTCTGACATATCGTGTAATGTAATTGTATCAACCGTACACGGGATTATTGTATATAACTGAAATTTGAGTAACCAGATATATTATTACGCCAAAAAAAATATAAATTTTTTTCCGAATCGGAACCGTTAAATTAAGTAGTTGACATAATGGGAAACAGAAAAAAAATCGGTTGTCTCGGCTGCGCGATTCAAAAGGGCGAAATAAAAAATCGGGGATGTTCCATTGCAACAACAAAATATTTTGACGCACACCAGGATTATGAAATCCCGATTCCTGCGTTTGTGATCATTGCTTCAAAAAGGCACATACAAAGCGTGGATGAGTTTACCGACGGGGAAAAACAGGATTTTATTGAATTTTTATGCCGCATACGCCACACAATGCGTCAGGCATGTGGTATCAAAGTTTTATATTTAATTCAGGAAGAAGACACATCGCACCATTTTCACGTCTGGATTTTTCCCCGATATGAATGGCTGACTAAAAAATTCGGAAGGAAAATCCAGTCGGTCAGGCCGATTATGGAATATGCAAAAAAGAATTTGCAATCACCCGACAATCTGAAAAAAGTCGATGAAGCAATAAGGAAAATGAAAAAATATTTTCTGGAGGAATTTATCGCCAAAGAGTAATATTAGCCGTCATTGAATCAAAGAATACAGGCAGATTCTTACTCTAACCCGCCGAATCTCTTGAAGCGAAAATCCTTGTTCTACGCACTCAATGACTCAAAACGGATTACCGTAAGTTCTTTACGTAGTAAAAAAGTGTATTTCCCTTTGGAAAATTTTCAAGTTTTCCATAAAGTGTATATCCTTGTTTTTCGTAGAATTTTGGGGCTTGCCAGGTAAAGGTATCGGTATAGGCAATTGTACATCCTCTTTCTATTCCTTCTTCCTCAGCCGCCCTAAGAAGCGAGCTTCCCCATTTTTTACCGCGAAGCGCTTCGTCAACCCATAAACTGTCAATGTGCATCCCGTTCCACAAAAAAGAAACAATCACCATTCCATTAACCGCATTATTAACGTCTCTTAAAATAACTGAATAAGTGTCTGTCTTTCTCGGATGGCCTTTGCTCGCATGATACGATAACATTCCATCAACCATTACTCGCTTATCCTCGACTTTCGGTTCCCCGTTTATTCTCTCAAGCGTAAAATTGTCCATATTGCCTTCTTCCATCGGCTGATTGTTTTTCCTTTTGAGTACAGGATTTGCGACCGTGGAATCAATTAATTCTTATAGTATATAATAATACGAAATGAGCTACTACAAAAAATTCGGACTGGTGCTGGGAAATCCCCTTTGGCGCGTGTATATAAGATGGGTCCTTGGTAAGTCCATAAATGATTTCGAGAAACTTCAATTCAAACCGAATTTCAAAAAAAAAGATTTTTCCTGTCTTCTGTGTGGCGTCGGTAACGAGAACACGGCCGAAGAATTTATTAATTTTGTACTGGATCGTAATGAAAAACCCACTGTTTGGATTATTGATTTGGACAAAGAACAGATTGATGCGGTAAAAAAAATGGTTGCCAATAAATTCCCAGGATTAAACATCAAAATCGAACAGATTGATGCGCTCAAACTAAATCAAATTATCAAATCTCGTTCGATTGACTGGATAGAAACAGACGGGTTATTTGAATTTTTTGATAACAAAACATTAAGACAACTTTTGACCGTATGGAAAAATATACTGGTTCATGATGGGTTCATTACCACCACGGCGACGTCTTCCAGATGGAAACTTCAAGAATATTTCGATCGGTTTAAAGTCTGGATAGGAAAAATCTGGCTTGGCGTGACTGTTTACCCACATACCCGCGACGAAATGAGACACAATTTGGCCTCTTCAGGATTCAAGTATGTCGAAGGACCAACGTTGCTCCCTTACTTCAAAAGGTATTCGATGATTAACGACTGATTCATCAAGGCGCAGAACACTCAAATCTGAGTCTTTTTGGACCTTATGGTTTCAATATTTTTAGAGACAGTTAACTAATCTTCTTTAATGCTTTTTGACGATGTAGCGGAACGTTTCTTGGTTTGGTCGCTAAGTCTAGAAAAATATTAACTCCGTCCATAACGCCTAAACGGAGTCGAACAATATGGACGACCCCATTTATTATGGCTATATGATATGACTTTATGGAATTATTAAATATTTTTTTTACTTGATGTTCTACTTCTCTTGAATCCAATGTTGTATCAATATCTATTTGAACGTGAGGCAAGAAATAGTCCACCATTTTGTGGCTATCTTCAACAGGAAAAAATTCAATAAGAGGTTTTTCCCATTCTTTGGCATTTCCTAAAAATAACCATAAGCCGAAATCATTCGATTCTTCCTCGTATAAATATTTATCGGTACTCTTAACAAGATTTGTCAATCTCTGCCTTTCCGATTGTTGAGATCTAACCAAATAGCCAAAACCAATATGATTAAGTCTAACGATTAAGTTATTTTTATCTAGAGCAGAAATAAGATTATTTAGAAATTTTAGGTTGATTAATTCGTTCTTTAGGCTACTTGTTTTATTAAATAAAATCTGAGAAACGTCGCCGATAGGAGTTATTAATTGAGTATCGGTTATTTTGACCATGCAATTTTCGAAATCTACAGTATTACTTAACGAGAGGATTTCAATAACCTTTTTTAAAGTATTATTCAAGTTTTTCATGGAACAAGTATGGTCTTATTCTCCAGGATGCGGAGCATCAGAGTCTGGAACAACCTAGTCCTTATAACCGTCAAGATAATTCTTAAGTTCTAATACTAATCCTTCAAATTTCAAATACTGAATTGTATTTAACCCTGCTTTTTTAGCAGCTTGAATATTTTCTACCTGATCATCAATAAAAAGAATTTCACCTGGTTTTTTATTAAGCTTTTTGGCAATAAACAAATATGCTTCTGGTTGCTTCTTATCCAAACCAAAATCTTTTGCAGTATAGATATTATTAAAGATGGGATCAATAATTTGTCTTACTTCTGGCCTATTTTGTATAGTCCCAGTAGTAAAAATATTAATAGAATATTTTGCTTTTAATCGTTTATACAAATTAAGAACTTCATCATTAAATTCAAAATAATCAAAAAAAGGGTAATTTTCTTTCTTCTCCAACAACTCTTTATGGAGTCCATTTAAAGTTCCTGTATAGTTTTTGTCT
>JBJKRW010000024.1:0-11741 GCA_046704445.1 Microgenomates group bacterium | reverse complement strand
TTATCGGAAAATATGTCGCAGCTTTCGATAATTCCCTCGTCTTTTGCGACAATGCCGATTTTATATATTGTTTTAGTTCCCCATGGTCCGTCTCTCGATGTGCATTGATAATATATTTCGTTATTATCCGACCATCCCGTAATCCGGTTGCATGTGCCGTAAGGATTTGAGAACTGGATGGTTTTCAGAATCTCGATTTTTTTTGTGGCAATGTGAAAAATTCCCAATTTCCATTGATTTTTGGCCTTTCCAAAATTCTGCGGAATCAGACTTTCGGTGGTAAAAGCCGCCTGATTCAATTCCGTATTGTTACACACGTATTGGAGTGATTCTCCGGTTTCCAATAATCCTTTGAGTGATTGGAGATATGACGGAGCGGATTGTTCCGGAGAAAAATCATAACAGTCAAGCGAATATTTTTTTCCGATCATCGGCCAATACCGTTCCGTAGTAAGCGAAGGAGCAGGTGTGGGTGTCGGGGGGTTGCGGTAATATTCGCTTAAGCTTCGTATTTGGTCTTTCAGGCTGTTTTCTTTTGTGGTTTTGAGCGTGAGCTGCGCTTTGAGATTTCTTATATTCGGGATAAAATACGCTGTTGCCGCACATGCTCCCAGCGTGAAAAATACCAGAAGAGCTGTAAAATGGGTTTTAAGCATCTGCATAAATCGTCCTTTCATTGTATCCAGTATAACATCGTACGAGAATTTCCGCATGTTTTATGACAATATTTGCATGGGTTGAACGGATTAATTGAGAGGCGCCGGTTCGGTTTCGTTCCGGATCTCCGGCGCAGATTATCTTTTTACATCATGGAATATGTCAGCCGTAGAATTCAAGCGGTTTTCTTAATCTATTCTTAATGCGGTATCGTATATACTGGCGAATATGTTATATGAACTGTTCATGTTTCTGACCATCGTTATAATTTTCACTGTATTTTATCTATGAAAAATATCATGGGGTTTTTTACAAACCATATACTTGTGACCGTAATGATGGCAACGGTTACGGGTATTACGTTATTGACCAGTCTTGCGGGGGTTGTCAAGGTTGCGGGGAGTATGGATTCGTTTAAGCCATCTGTTCCCGAAGTTAAAACCGTACAGGCGGCGATTCAGGAAGAATCGAATCTTGCAAATACTGAAGCAAAGCCGACGGCGGAGACCGCAAAATTTGCGGTAAATATGAGTGCCGGATCAAAGACAACGGACGCGACGCCAACGCCTGTTCCGACAACCACAGTTTCATCTTCAGGTTCTCAAACAACAACCGGAGGCTGTATTATTACGCTTTTCGGAAAACAGTATGATGTTACGTCTCTGCGTTCGACACATTCCGGGGGAGATGTGTTCAAATGCGGCACGGATCAGACTTCGCTATACGAAAGCGTTCACGGGACCGACGTTTCCCGTATGCAACAGTATTTGGTAAGTACAAGCTCCGGATCATCGGCTTCCGCCGGAACAACGGTGAATACCGCGTCGTCGTCAAACCAGCAGACGGGCACAGGTTCTTCCGTGTCCGTTGGGGAGAAGATCCAGCTTGATAATGAAATTGAAACGGAAGGCGATCACGAAACAGGCAACGATTCCAAACATCAAAGCAATGATACTTCAGTACAACAGCAAGTACATGTCGATAACTAAGATTTCACTACCGCTCGTTCACAAACACCTGCGTTTCCGCAGGTGTTTGTGTAATAATATGGACAGAATTCATTTTGTTATACTTTGTCAGTAGTTCAAATTACTATATGCATATACTGGTCATAGAAGACGATGAACGGATTGCGGCAAACCTGAAAACCATACTGAGCAAATCGGGATTTCAGGTAACGGTTTCACGCAACGGGGAAGACGGACTGTTTCAGGCTGAGGAGGAAGGCTATGATGCGGTTATTCTGGATTGGATGCTTCCCGATACGGATGGAGTGGTCCTTTGTACCAAACTGCGCGCAAAGCACAATCCAGTGCCGATCCTGATGCTGACCGCAAAAAGCCAGGTTGAAGACAAAGTGGAGAGTCTGTCGTCCGGAGCGGATGATTATCTTACAAAACCTTTCAACCGCGAAGAATTGATTGCACGAGTCAAGGCGCTTATCAGACGTTCCGGTGCAACGAAGGGTTCCCCGCTCGTCAGAATAAAAAAACTTGTGATTAATATCAACACCGCCGGGGTTGCGCTAAATGGCAGGATTGTCGAGATGGCACCGAAAGAATATGCGCTGCTTGAGTATCTGGCGGTCAATAAAAACAAGGTGATTGACCGCATGGATCTTCTTCATCACGTGTGGGGTGAGGATATCGACCCTTTATCAAATACGGTAGATGTGCATATCCGCTATATACGAAAAAAACTCAATGACAGGAACGGGATTCTCATTAAAACGGTTAAAAATAAAGGATATATGCTATGCGACAATTGACTACAAAACAGCGGTTTGCCTTCACCTTTACATTGTATGTATTCGGATTTCTGATTGTATTGTATTCTCTGTTTTTTGTCATTTTTACCTTTATGACGAATTATCAGATTAAAAAAGATCTTTCGGATGATATGAATGAGATCGTTAATAATCATCTGCTTTTGGATAATAATCGGATTATTTTCCGGAAAGATAAAACGGGCGCTTCGTTAAAACAGTTTTTATTGAATGAGAATGCCTCATCGGTTATCGTTGACGCAAAAAAAAATATTGTCCGGTCGTACGGTTCTTTCGTGTATGACGGATCGGGCGATAAAGAATTCAACCGGGTATTGCTTCCGTTGATCGACCGCGTATTTAAGTCGAAATCTTTGTTCGAAACGCAGATAGTCTGGAACAAACAAAATTTTACGGTAATGGTTATTCCTTTGATTAACAGTCATACCTTGATAGGATCTCTGATTTTGTCAAAGTCCACTGCGGATTTGTTCGCCTTCAGGCAGAACATGTTGACCGTATTTTCAATACTCGGTTTTATGAGTCTTGTCGGGAGTTTTATTGTGGGATATTTGTTGGCCCGCAATACGTTAAATCCTCTTGTCCGGTTAAGCAGGGTTGCGGAGACAATGGATCTTGAGAATCTTGAATCGCGACTTTCCATGGATGGGAATCCTCAGGACGAACTGGTGATTCTTGTGCGGAAGTTTAACGAGATGATCGGAAGATTGAAAGAGATGACTTCCCGTCAAAAGGAATTTATTGCCAACGCGTCCCATGAGCTTAAAACGCCATTGACCCGCGCCATCACATCCCTTGAGGTGCTGGATGTCACTCCCGAGACCAAAGAGGAAGTAAAACTGATCAAAGAGGATCTGTTTCATATCAATACGCTCCTGGAGAAACTTCTACTTCTGAGCAGGTTGAATAAGGACAGTCATCTGGTTTCGCATCCGAAAAAAATACGTCTCGATGCTTTGTTCTCGCAGGTCAGAAAACAGTTTGTAAATCAGTGTGATATCAAACGTCTCAAGCTCAATATGATAGGACCGGAAACAGTAGAATCGCGGTTGCCGAAAGAATATCTTGAAATCATTCTTTCCAATCTTGTCTCAAACGCGATAAAATACAGTAGATCCGGAGGCTATATAAAACTAATCTGCAAGGTATCGGGCCGCAAAACGGAAATAGAGGTCAGAGATTCAGGAGAAGGAATGGCGGAAGATGAGCGTTCACGGATATTCGACCGTTTTTACCGCGGGAAATCCGCATCGCGTCTTGCCAAGGGGTATGGGGTTGGGCTGTCGATAGTCAAACATATCTGCGACATTTATAAAATCGGATTAACGGTTGATTCTCACAAAGACTCGGGCACGACAGTCAGACTTACCTGGTGATCAAGATCTACAGCGGAATTTATAGTGATGCTTTTATAAAGAATGAATCCTGTTTTTTTATACAGCCCATTGGCCGCCTCTCGTTTTGGATTCGATGAAAGATAAATATTCCGGTGCTTCTCAATTGTCGCGCAGGGTTGATAACCGCATACATAAGCTTTTTTGCCGACTCCTCTTTCCTGCGGCTTTTTCGGTCAACGCGGTTTCTCCGGGTGTTTATGCTTCATCTCCGTTACGTTACAGGCACATGCTTGAGGCGGGTGAGATTATGATTGCCGCAATCAGGGAAGGAAACGGATGGACTTCGGTAACGCCGGGAGCAGGAGGTTGTGCAAGATTTACCTACGTAAGCATGGGGCTCTGGAGCCCCGAAACTGTAAAGACGATTTATGACATACAATAACGGCTTTTTCCTTTAATTTTTTGACTTCAGTATTTTGAAACCCTCAAACCAGACTATGCTTATTATGGCGACTGCGAAAGCCGCAAGAAAATCAAACAGACGGAAAGAAGAAAAATAGAACATATTTCTGATGAACGGAATATTGAGAATTAGCAAAAGTGACAAAACGGTTCCTCCGAGTACGAGAAAGAGCGCTTTGTTTTTGCTCCGGAGAATCCTGAGAATATGATCGGTGCGCGACAGATTGGTGACAATCAGCATAAGGTTTCCGAATACGATGAGCATAAATGTTATTGTTCTGGTTTCTTTTTCCCCGAACCCGTAATGCGGAGCCAGAAGAAACACAATAAACGTTGCGGTGAGAAGAACAATCCCTTGAAGAAGACTGAGTACGAGTGTTTTTTTGTCAAACAAGGGTTCCTTGAGGTTTCGCGGTGGTCTATTCATGACGTTATTTTCTTCCGTTTCGGATTCAAACACGATAGAGCAGGCCGGGTCGATGATCAATTCGAGAAACGCGATATGTGCGGGAAAAAGAACAATCGGCAGATTAAATATTACCGGAAGAAGGGACATACCCGCAATCGGAATGTGGACCGCAAAAATGTACGCGATGGCTTTTTTCAGGTTATCAAAAATTCTTCTGCCGAGCCGTACCGCCTGAACGATCGAAGAAAAGTCATCATTCAAGAGTACCAGATCTGACGCTTCGCGGGCCACATCCGTTCCTCGTTCTCCCATGGCTATGCCGATGTGTGCGGATTTAAGGGCGGGGGCATCGTTTACTCCGTCACCGGTCATGGCGACGATTTCTCCGTTTGCCTTCAGAGCGTTGACGATGGCAAGTTTCTGTTCGGGTACCACACGGGCAAAAATATTTACATTTTTGATTTGCTCCCTGAGTGTGAGATGGTTCATGGTCTGCAGTTCCGATCCCGTAATGAATTTATCCGGGTTTTTCAGCCTGATCTGAGCGGCAATAAATCCGGCTGTTCCCGGGTAATCTCCGGTAATCATGATGACTCGCAGTCCGGCCCGGTAACTTTCCGCAACGGAATCGGCGACCGTTGATCTGATAGGGTCGGTAAACCCTACGAGCCCGATGAATTCAAAGAGGAAATCATGTTGACCTTTCGGGAGATTTTTCCTGGAAAAAAGAGCGCGTGCGACACCCAGGACTCGGAGTCCTTTATCCGACATATTCCTGATCTGTACGAGAAGTTCTTTCTTCTGTTTTTCATTAAAGTGGCAAAGTTCCGCTATTGCTTCCGGTGCTCCTTTTGCCGCAATGACATAGTTGGAATCATCGGGCGATTTCCAGACATGGGACAGGGCAAGGAGTTCCTTGGACAACGGATATTCCTTGACAAGTATCCATTCCGCATGGACATGTTCGGTATGGGAGAGATACAACGTACTTTTCTGATGTATTTCTTTTTCAATCGGATCAAAAGGATCCCGTTGACTTGCCAGCACCGCGTATTCGAGCAGCATATGGTACTGTTCGGGAAGAGGAGCATCATGCAGTTTTTGCAGACTGCAATATGATTTACCCGACATCATGCCGTCCAGACGCATTCTGTTGAGTGTCAGAGTTCCGGTTTTATCCACACAGAGAACGGTGGCTGCTCCGAGAGTTTCGATTGCGGCGGTTTTACGCGTCAAAACCTGTCTTTTTGAGATCCTCCATGCACCGAGAGTCAGAAAAATGAGGAGTACGACCGGAAACTCTTCGGGCAGCATGGCCATACCAAGAGTAATGCCTGCCAAAAACCCGTTCAGCCAGTTTCCCCGCGTCACGGCATACGTTATTATGACGATAGAACAAAGCGCAAGGCCGATGACCATGAAGAGCCGTACGATTCTGTTGGTCTCTTTCTGTAATAGTGTGTCTTCTTCTTCTATCGACTGCAGGGATTTTCCGATTTTGCCTATTTCCGTCGATACGCCCGTAGAAGTAACGCGGATTATTGCGTGTCCCTGGCTTACCATTGTTCCGGAGAATACGAAGGGTAAATCCTCACCTCCCGGACGGACCAATTTCGTTTTATTGTCCCAGACCGATTTTCTGACGGCGAGGGATTCGCCGGTCAGCAGGGATTCGTCAACCAGAAGGTTTGTTGCGGAGATTACCGTACCGTCGGCCGGGATTCTGTCTCCTTCTCTCAATATGACAATATCGTCGGGGACCACCTCGCGTCCGGAGATACGGATCTGTATTCCGTTGCGAATCACCAATGCTCTCGGGCTGGAAAGATTTTTTAACGCTTCGAGGGCGCGTTCGGTTTTCCGTTCCTGATAAAAGGTTATTCCGACCACGACAAATACGAACGTAAGGAGCATCAGCGCATCCTGTTTTTCTCCGAGAAAAAAATATATTGTTCCGCTTGCCAACAGCAGGAGAAGCATGGGTTGCTTGAGCACCTCAAACAGGATAGAGAGCAAATTTTGTTGTTTCTGGGAGGGAAGTTCATTATATCCTGACCGGATGAGTCTTGACCGAACTTCCTGATCCGTAAGTCCCGTGATGTGTGTCAATTCGTTATTCATAGATACAAAAAAAGAGACCGTGCCGGTCTCTTTGAAACGCTGTCGCGGGTAGGTGTTCGGTTCCGATTCATATCAGGACTGACTGAGACCCTACGTCTTTATTATACTAAGTCATTCAGGTGTACACAAGAACCATGCCGAGAAAAATGAATACGATCGAGACAAGTTTGTGCGTAATTGTTTTTTTACTGATATTTTCCTTTATGAGATAGGGGAACCATAGTGTAATTGCAATACCGAGCACCAACGTAAGAAACGGCTGTACGCTTTCCACGACGTTTACCAGAGGGACGGCTACCAGCGACATGGCAAATCCTTCGGCAAGGTTCGCGCAGACTCCCAAAACTTTATCCGCGCCCAGGAATCCGACGGATTTGACAATTGCTTTCCGTTCGCTGATGAGACTATTGCGTATCTGCGGAATAAAAAATAAAAGCACACCCGCCAAACCGGTTCCGATATATTCATACGATATGGTTGTCCAGTAATCGACATGTTTCACCGTAAATCTGAATAGGATGCCGATTGCTCCGTACATAAAGCTGGACAGAATCATGTACCATAGGGATTTTCTCGGCCTGAAAATTTTTTTATCGATTTTATCCATAGACAATACGATTGCGGCAACGACTACGATCAGTAATCCCACTATTTGTTTGGGTCTCAGTGTTTCTCCAAGAAAAATCCACGACATGACAAGGGTAAAAATGGGAATCAGCTGAAAAAGAGGAACAACCTGTGAAGCATCATCGATTTTGATCGCTTTGAGATAGGGAAGGAGATATAAGGACAAAAGCATGCCGGCAAAAATAATAATTCCTGTTTGAGTAATACCGATATACTTAAACCCCGTGATAAAACCGATTGCGATTCCGACAATTCCCGTGGTCATGCTGAAAAGCGAAGTGAGTGCGTATGGGTTTTTGATCTGTTTTTCGATCAGATACTTGTCGATGAAAATGGATATGGAATAAAAAAAAGCAGTCCCGAACGCAAAAATGTACCAGGGCATAGACAGTATTATAACCGATCTTTATCTTAATTGTTCGGTAGAGAGGGTGAATTCAGGACAAAAAGATACGGCGATATCGTCAGCGACATATATAATGTATATATAGTCGTATCGGGAAGGAGGTGAAAAAATATGAAAGGATTTGTAGGAAATATTGAAGAATTGACTCACAATAATACAAACTTCAGACAGGTTGTGTATACCGGCCAGCATGCACAGATTGTATTGATGTCCATTCCTCCCGGGGGAGAGATCGGTATGGAAGTACACGAAATAGTCGACCAGTTTTTGCGCATCGAGGAAGGAGAGGGAAAGGTAATTATGGATGGGGAAGAACAGCCGATAAAAGACGGAGATGCAATTCTTGTCCCTGCGGGCACACAACACAACTTTGTAAACACATCATCCGCAAAAGATCTTAAACTCTATACCATATATTCTCCGCCGCACCACAAGGATAAAACCGTTCACAAGACAAAAGCGGATGCGGACAAGGACACGGAAGATCATATCTGATAAACAATTCAAGACAGATGATGGAGGGTTTCGTACCGCGCGGTAAACGCGCGTAAATTGGCCTGTAGCATTTCATCGTCCCAGGGGATTGTAATATGAACATAGTTGCCGAATTCATCGACTTTCTCCGGGTCTTCAACTTATTGAGAGGAGCTTACTTTTTCTTGTTAAAAGTGGTGAAACCCAGGATTTTGTAAAGAGCGCAATAACCGATAAAGCCTGTGATCAGACCGGCAAGACCGATGACGCCCACAAAAAGCCTAAGATTTCCGCTCAGTTTAAAATATGCCAGGCCTATCAAAACTACGCCCAGCATTACGCGGATCACTCTGTCTGTTGTTCCTTCGTTTGGTTTCAGTATGGGACACATATATGTGCATTAATTTGTAATTGACAAAACCGCTAATCTATATTAAACTTACATATAGTATAGGGGAGATGAGTAGGAAATGCAAGAAGATTATAAATTTGGTTTACCGTATGAAACAGATACACAAAGATAATTTTAAATCTGAGGTTGTGGAATTTAAAGGGGTGGTCATTGCGGATTTTTATGCCGATTGGTGCGGACCGTGCAAGATTCTGTCTCCGCTTATGGAGAACCTGGATGAGAAGAATAAGGACAAAGGAATGAAATTTGTCAAAATCAACGTTGACGAAGAACAGGAGTTGGCGGGATTATTCGGAGTCATGAGTATTCCGACGGTTATCGTGTTTAAAGACGGGAAGCTTGTCAACCAAAGAGTGGGGGTGTCTTCGAAAGAGGAATACGAAAATTTAATTCAACAGGCAAAATCAGAACCGCCGGCGCGCGCGAAAGACGGGAAAAACGAGATTATCGTATTTACTACCCCAACCTGTCCCTATTGCCACATGACCAAAAGCTACCTGAAAGAAAAACATATAGAGTATAAGGAGATAGATGTTTCAAGGGATCAGGCATGGGCTACGAAAATGGTACAGAAGTCAGGACAGATGGGCGTACCTCAATTATGGATAAACGGACAGACCGTAGTTGGGTTCAACAAGCCGCAGATAGATATACTTTTGAATCTTTAATCGTTCATAAACTATATGAAAACAATTCAACCTGTCGGAGACAAAATTCTCGTGGAACCGCTCAAGACCGAAATTCAGACGCAGTCCGGAATTTACATTCCGGAAACCGCCAACAACAAAACAACCAAACTTGCCAAGGTTATTGCGTTGGGTGATGATAAGACGTTGGTAGGAAAAGCAAAACCGAACGACATTGTGCTTCTTAACTCTTATGCGGGCCAGGAGGTACAATTAGAAGATATACATTATCTTGTCGTTACGGTAAACGACTTGCTGGGAAGAGTAGTAGAGTCGGAGCCGGTTAAACAATGAAACATATTTATCTGGTCCGTATTTTCAAAAGTCCTTACTGTCTCGCGGTATTCGCCGCCGCTTTTTTGGCCGGATATCTGCTTGTTCCGAAAATCATTTTTTTCAATACCCGCGATACCGTTCTGGTGACTTTTTTCCTTCTCGGTTTTTCGCTCACTTTTACGTGCATGATACATATGCTCAAAGAAAGGATTGTCCGCGCAAAACGGTATAAGACATCCGTGTGGGGAGTGATTGCGACAATAATAGGTTTTGCCGCGGTAGAAGCGTGCGGTATAGGGGGGCCCTTATGCGGAGCCTCTTTGAGTGCCGGTTTGCTGGGCGTACTGTTTCCAGGGTTTTTGATATGGTTTTTCCGCGCGTACAGCAGGTTATTGATTGTTGTCTCCATTTTTGCTCAGGTTATTGTCCTTTATGCGATGGGCTGCTTCAGGAAAATAAAATAATATATCTATTGACAATATATCCATTAACGATATAATAGGGGTATATGAGTAAAACAAAAGCATTTCTGGCTGATCAGCCTTTGACTCCGCCGGTTTTCTATATTTTGCTTGCACTTGCGCTTAAACAGAGGCACGGATACGACATTATGAAACAGGTTCGTGAAGATTCAAAAAATCAAGTTATTCTCGGACCGGGCACGCTGTATGGTGCAATCAAACGGATGCTTGAGGCAAAATTAATTACGGAAACAGGGAGACACGGGCGCAGAAGATACTATTCCTTGACTGCAAAGGGCAGATCAATTTTTACAAAGGAAATGAACCGCTATTTCCGGGCGGTTGAGGTTGCGAGGAAACATAAATTACTGGTGAATGTTTCTCTGATCAACGCATATGTATAAAACCGATGCGATTGTCATCGCAAAAAGAGACAGAATAATTTTCAATCTCCTCCTCATGCTGTATCCTGCATCATTCCGGAAGCACTATAGCCGTGAAATGAATACGCTTTTTGAAGATTTATATAAAGAAGAATTGGAAAACCACGGCAGGATTACTTTAAGATTCTGGATTTTACAAGTTGTTGACATCATTAAAGGAAGTGTCAGCGAGCATATTCATATGATACGGAAGCGGGGACTGTTACGTCATTTGATGACGGTTTTTCATCTTGATCAATATAATGTTCTAGGCGGTATTTTGCTTTTGCCCGTTCTTGTCATGGTTGCGATCGACGGGATATCGCGGATAATACAGGGAGATTTAATACACTATAACAGACCGGTTTATACATTTTTATCGCATACTCCGCTCTACTGGTTTCCCGTACTTTTTACCTGGGTCATTCTATTTCCTCTGTGTGCAGTAATATTGAACATGATTCCTCTTGCAAAAAAAGTAATTGCACGCCACGGCAAGGTATTGAACCGTTCGTTCGTGATTGCAAACGGAGCCGGCATAATTGTAATAATGGTTGGATTGAGTTTGCTTGCCATGATAAAACTTCATGATTTTGTACCCTGTATGATTCATGGTTTGCTGCAGAAAGGAGCGGGATTTCTGTTTCCGCTTTTAAACCGCTGCAGGAATGCATAAAATTGGGAACATACGGGATGTAAAAGAATTGATGAACGGATATTGATCCGATATAATTCTGATATTGTTAAGGAGGAACAACAGCATTCAATCAAGAGATCGGAAACCAAAACTTGTTTTTTCAGAATAATTCAGCCGCTCTTCAATTCTGGCGTGAATCCACACTTCCCGGATTCGGTCATCCACGGCAAACGATCATAGAGATTGCGGGAGGATACATAGGTTTTCCTTCTTCGCCATATCGCGGTATTCAACATGGAATTGACCCTTCCCGGGGATTTGATTGTTCGGGTTTTGTCCTGCATGTTCTCAGAGAAACTCAGAAACTTTTCCCGAATCTTATACTGGGAAAGGGAATCCGGCACGCAAATGAAATGTGGGATCATCTTGGTGTGACGGTTGATCGGCGTTTTGCAAGGCCGGGCGATTTAGTCGTATTTGGACGCGGGGGAGAAGTGCCGAGACATATCGGTTTTTTTTTACGGAGTATCAAATCAAGGAATTTCCTACATGATTCATTCCCCGGGAA
>JBJKRW010000023.1:0-17538 GCA_046704445.1 Microgenomates group bacterium | reverse complement strand
AACCAATGCCGCCCGGATTTTTACCGGGACAGACAACAGGGGAAACCTAATAAAATCTTGCGGAGTATCTACGGGAATTATGCGGGAATTATTTCCTATTAAATAACAGGACGCGGTTTCCGGCTCTGAAAAGTAAAATCCCCGAAAATTCAGTTCTTCCGCAAAACTCAGGATGTCATGATCGCTGGCAAAGACGTGGTGATAGGCTCTTTCCAACGGCCAATTCCAACGATCGGAACGAAAGCCTGAAGCGAGCCCGCCCAAAAAGCGTTCTTTTTCAATAACCGTAACACTGTGGCCTTTTCTTCCAAGCAGGTACGCGGAAGTTAAACCCGTAAACCCTCCCCCTAAAACAGCTATATGCATGGACTTATTATAATATACCTTTATCCGGCACATCGAAGTCTTTATTGGTGATTCCCGCAGATTTAACGCATATTTACCGCGCTTGCGATTTGGCTTTTGACAACTCGACAAGAACCGTCTCAAGAAAAAGAGTGAAGGGGATTGCCAAAAGTATGCCGATTGTTCCCGCTATTTTACCCCCCACAATCAGGGACATCAAGGTGATAACAGGGCTTAAACCCACGGTTTTTTTCATAACCGCAGGAACAACTATATGGTTCTCCAGCTGCTGGACAATAAAATATAACGCAAGATTTGCGAATCCGAGAAAATAGGACTGTGAAAGACCGATGAGAATGGCCGGCACCGCCGACAGGATGGGTCCGAAGTTCGGAATAATTTCGAGAAGACCCGCCAACACTGCAAGCGCGAGCGCATAGCGCGTACCGATTATATTCAAGCCTATAAAGGTTAAGAGGCCCACAACCGTCATAAGAAGCACCTCTCCCCAAAACCAACCGCTCATTCTTTTTTCCACCCGCTCTATCAGCTTAATCACCACATCAAGTTTGCTTCGGGGAAGAAATTTTGACAAAGACCTCTGAAATGCATTTTCCTCTAACAGCAAATAAAACCCGAAGAATATCGTAGTGATAACAAATAACGTATTTGAAAATACATTACCGACAATGCTGAAAAACTGGTTTGTAATATTGGGAATAAACTGAGTAAAAGACCCTACGTTTACATATTGAGTTAACTGAGGAGAGAGGCTTTGAATAATATAGGGGAGAGATCTGAACAAATGGGTGCTTTCCGTAATCAAAGGCGGGAAGATAGAGGAGAGAAGATATACAATAAGCCCCAAAAACAAGATATATACCACAATAGCCGCCAATATCCTCGGCAGTTTTACCCTCACAAGGAAACTTACCGCAGGTTTCAGCGCGCTCACGATAATCAGTGCGATGAATAACGAAAACAGAAGATCCCGTATCACCCACAGGAAGTTCAGGAATAAAATAAACAGCACCGCGAATATGATCGTCTTTGCGGAAATTTCTATTTTTGTCGTTTGCATACGCTTATTGTAACCGTATTCTCCCGTGTTTGCAATCCTGTATGTCCACAACCTAAACTATCCTTTTGCAACCGTGCAGGCAAAAACCCTTTCAACCCCTCCCGTTTTTTTTAATACTCGCGCGGCTTCTTTCAGTGTTGCGCCCGAGGTACATACATCATCAATCAACAATATGTGCGGGTTTGCGGATCTTTTTCCGGAAAACAGAAAGGAGTCCTTTACATTTGTCAGCCGCAGGCGCATATTGGTAATCTGGGCTTGTGGAAAACCCCGGTCTTTTTTTTGCAGAATATCAACAACCGGAAAACCCAGAAAAGAACAAAGCGTCTGTGCGATTATAAGAGATTGATTAAATCCCCGGGCTTTCTTTCTGGAATTACTTACAGGTATCGGCTGTACCACAAGCCTCAATCGCAACTTGTTCCATATACACAACCTTTCTATTGCATACGCCCCAATCATCCTCCAGACATCATCCCAGACCTCCCTGGCAAGCCGATACTTAATAGACTTCACTATTTTCTGCATAAAGCCATCGTACCGAAACAGGCTCATACAGGAATCAAGGCCGAATTTCCTTTTGCAGGGCCCATGAGTAAAACCGTAGGGGCTTTGTTTTTGGCAATACGGACACGTGTCGGGCAGTGACGGACGAAGTTTTTTGGCGCACGAATCACACAAATACACACCAATAAACCCACACCCTATGCACGTTTTTGGAAATAACAGGTCTTTGATATCCATATTTACTCTAGGATAATTAGACTAAACAACGGTACTTTATTTTTTATTATACCTATGGTTACTCTCTATGTATTTGTTCAAAAAAAATACCGGATATTGTCTTTTTTTTCTTCGCTCTTTTTTTTCAAGGCTGAAAAAAAATCTGATATGGTTTGTCTGTATTTTGACCTCTTGAATTACTACAGTTAGTGCTATAAATTGTAATGGGACACTAATAATAGTCTATCAAGCTTGTAAAGCCGCTAAGGTTTATAAAGCAAAACTCGGGAAAAATAATGTGCTTTATGAACTTTATAAACTTTTAATCTTTATAAACTAATACATCGTGTTTTGTATTTTTTGCAAGAATTCGGATACCGAGGTCATCGAAACAAGGGTTTCGGAGGACGGGTCAACAATAAGACGAAGAAGAAGATGCCCGAAATGCGACAAAAGGTTTACGACTTATGAGAGGGTGGAAGAACTCCCTCTCCTTGTCATAAAAAGAGACGGAAAAAGAGAGCGTTTTGACCGCGACAAGCTCAGAAAAGGACTGATGAAGTCAACGGAAAAAACATCGGTAAGCGCGGATCAGATTGAAAAAATCGTTCTGGCCGTCGAATCGCACCTAAAACAACAGGTTTCGATTGAAGTAGAAAGCAGAATCATAGGAAATTTGGTTGCCAAACAACTGAAAAAAATTGATAAAATAGCCTACATTCGGTTTGCGTCGGTATTCCGCCGCTTTGTCGAAGTTGAGGATTTCGAAAAGGAAGTAAAAAGATTGTTGTAAAAACGGTTATAAATTTGTACGTACAGCTATGAAACTTACCGGTGTGTCGCAGAAGGTTTTTTCGGACCGTTATGCATTGAAGGATAAACAAGGCAAGCCTATTGAAAAGACACCGGAAGAGATGTGGAAAAGAGTAGCAAAAACCGTTTCTGCGGTCGAAAAAAAAACAAAACAAAAAAAATGGGAAAAGACATTTTACTCCGCATTAAAAGATTTTAAATACGTACCCGGAGGAAGAATTCTCGCCGGGGCAGGTACGGGATTTGCGGTTACCTATTACAATTGCTTTGTCATCCCCTCACCGAAAGATTCGCGCGACGGGATCCTGGAAACACTGAAACAAATGGTTGAAATCATGGCGCGGGGTGGAGGAGTGGGAATTAATCTTTCCTCGCTTCGCTTCCGCGGCGCACGAGTAAGAAAAGTTAACGGTTTTTCTTCCGGGCCCATAAATGGGGCGGAGCTCTTCTCGGTCGCAACAAAAGACATTATTCAACAGGGAGGAACCCGGAGAGGCGCCCTTATGCTTATGCTTTGGGATTGGCATCCCGATATAGAAGAGTTTATCACGGTAAAACAGGACCTTAGAAGAATCAACGGGGCCAATCTGTCTCTCTGTATTTCGGATTCATTCATGGACGCAGTCGAAAAAGACGCGGACTGGCCATTGGTTTTTCCCGACACCAACGATCCCGAATACGACCAAAAATGGAACGGGGACCTGGAAGAATGGAAAAAGATGGGAAAACGGATAGTAGTACAAAAAATCGTAAAGGCGCGAAAAATATGGGATTTGATTGCCGACGCCGCATGGCGCTCTGCAGAACCGGGCGTTGTGTTTATGGAGCGCTACAACAAGCTGCATAATAATTATTACTGGAACAGGATTAACTGCGTAAACCCATGCGGGGAAGAAGGGCTTCCGCCCTGGGGCGTATGTAATCTGGGATCCATTAATCTAAGTTCATTTGTAAAATCAAAAAGCATCCTTTCCGCCGGAAAGTTTGATTTTGCTCTTTTAAAAAAGATTGTCCATATCGCCGTGAGGTTTCAGGATGATGTGGTAGATATGGACCCCTACGTGTTTGAGGGTATTAAAAAAACACAGCTCGAAGGCGAGCGCCGGATAGGGTTGGGAACCATGGGCCTGGGAGACGCGTTGATCAAGCTTCACATGAAATACGGGTCGGCAGAATCCCTTGAGTTTATCCATAAGATATACCAGATTATCCGTGACGAAACATATAAAACAGAGGTTGAGCTCGCCAGGGAAAAAGGGGCTTTTCCCAAGTTTAATGCAAAGCTCTATCCGAAGGGTAAATTTATCGAAAAACTTCCTCAACAAATTCAAAATCGCATAAAGAAATATGGAGTCAGAAATTCGATCGCGCTCATGCAAGCTCCTACGGGCTCTACCTCCCTCATGGCAAACACCACGTCCGGAATAGAACCTGTGTATGAATTCGAGTTCATCCGGAGAGATCGCCTTGGCGAACACATTATCCGCCATCATCTTTTCGAAGAATGGTGTGCTAAACAGGGAAGCTCAGGCACCAAGATTAAAAAATCCGACAGGCCGGAATGGTTTGTATCCGCAAACGACCTTATTCCGGAAGAACACGTAAGGGTTCAGGCGGCAATTCAGCAATATGTTGATGCGTCCATATCAAAAACGGTTAACGCACCCAACACCCACACCGTGGAAGACGTAAAAAAACTGTACTCGTTGGCATACAAACTCGGACTGAAAGGGATTACCTATATGAGAGAAGGTTCGAGGCCCGGGGTTCTGGAGCGCACAGAAGAGAACAAAAAAAAAGATACCACGCCGGCGCAAGAAACAAAAACTCCGCGCATTCCTTCATATACGGTAAAACCAAGACCCATGGTGGTCCACGGGTCAACCTACCGGATAAATACTCCTGTCGGCGTCGCGTTTATCACCCTGAACACAAACGGAGGGTTCCCTCCGGAGCCTCTCGAGGTGTTTATCAACGTAGGAAAGGCCGGCACAGACGTATATGCGATGGCCGAAGGTCTTGGCAGAATGATTTCGCTTGCAATCCGTTTTTCGTCTCATCTTTCCGTTTTGGAAAGGATCAGGGAAATCGTTGCCCAACTGCAAGATATCGGGGGAGCAAGGTCTTTGGGTTTTGGCAAAGACAGAATCCGCAGCCTGCCGGACGCGGTTGCCAAGGTCCTCACCATGCACTATGACCTGAACGGCCAGCAAAAAAAGGCAGAACCGGTTGTACAGACAAAAACCATGACGCCGAAACTCGTTACCGAAACCACACAACCTTCTCTTATGCAGGCCCAGGAATCACTTGCGGTTTTCGACATTTGTCCCAGCTGCGGAGAGGCATCGCTCGTGCATGAAGAGGGTTGTAAGAAATGCTACGGGTGCGGTTATTCGGAATGCTGAAGACGAGAAGATTGTGCTTTTTCTCATATGGCCATATATACGCGGACAGGAGATCTCGGAAAGACGTCTCTTTTTGGAGGAGTTCGGGTGTGGAAATCATCCGCACAGACAGAGGCATACGGTTCACTTGACGAACTAACGTCTTTTCTGGGCATTCTCGTCATTAAAGCGCCTCAAGAAAAAAAACAAATTACACAAATCCAAAATGATCTTTATCTCATTATGGCCCTATTTGCGGGATATCCCAAAGCCTCATTTGGCCTCAAAGGCAGAATTCGGAAATTTGAAAAAATAATTGACTCTTACGAAAAAAGGCTTCCAAAGCTCACCAGGTTTCTGCTTCCACAGGGAACGGAGACTTCTGTGTTGTTTCACTTCGCGAGAGCGCTATGTCGAAGGGCGGAAAGAAGGATGGTGGCATATCTGAGCCGAACAAAAAACAAAACCCCGCAACAACAAAAACTATCCATTGCTTATATAAACCGGCTCTCCGATCTATTATTCATATATGCGCGGGTGTACAATTCCTCGGAAAAAACGATATAATAAACCGTTATGAAAAAACAGATCCTGGGCCTCGGCCTCGCTCTTTTTATCCTGTTGGGAGGAATATATATCCGACAGAGCGCGGCAGTACAATCCTTTAATCAAAACCCATCTTCGTCCGTACGCGTTCTGCAAAAGATTGAATTAGGACAACAAAACAAATTTTATGAATATACCGTACAAAGCCGGACCACTGCGCTCGACCTGCTCAACAAAACAACTCGTCCGGAAATTCAAGGTCAAGGAACAGGCGCCTATGTAGTCGCGATAAACAACATAAAGGCCTCTGTTCAAAAAAAACAATATTGGGCTTTTTTTGTTAACGGTAAATTGTCCGAAGTCGGAGCGGGGAGTTATTTTATTAAACCCGGCGATAAAATCGAATGGAAGATCCAAACTTACTGAACAAATTGAGTCTGACAATACGACGAAGCCTCCCTTTTGCGGGAATAATTTTGCTGGCTGCAGCGGCACGTATTGTTCCTCATCCGGCAAACGTAGCGCCGATAACGGGCCTCGCTCTGTTTTCCGGAAGCCATTTCAAGAAGAAAGTCGCGGTATTTGTTCCTCTTCTTGCCATGCTTGTTTCCGATCTTATCATCGGCCTGCACCCGGTTATTCCATATGTATACGGAAGTTTTTTTATTATTGCGCTTATCGGAACATTTCTGCGAACAAATGCTCACACTGCAAAACTCTCTTCGATAGCTCTTTTATCATCTCTTCTTTTCTTTATTATCACCAATTTTGGAGTCTGGTTTACGTCATCCATGTACCCAAAAACATTTCTGGGATTGTTGCATTCATATGAAATGGGCCTTCCTTTTTTAAAAAACACGGCAGTCGGCGATCTTTTATACACATTCGCTTTTTTTTACGGCTTTGATTATGCGAATGCTCTTCTCAACAAAACGCTGCCCGCAAAAAAACAGACTTCTTCATAATGCGCCATCAATTATAATCAATGTATGGCGGGAAAAAACTTTACCAACATCGCGGGCCTGTTTTCGAAAAACAAAAAAAATCAACCGGCCGTCACGGTTGGAGGGGCAGGAAAAGAAAGAGAGCTTTCCCGCGCATCAAAAGAAAACAGTATTGAAATCCAGGAGGTTGTGGAACACGAACCAGGTAAAGAGGTGCGATCTTTTGTCCAAAAACGAGCCGAGAGTATTCATCTTCCGCCGGATTTAAAAAAGCTTGGGATTCAGTCTTCGTCCACAACCACATCTTCCTCTTACCAAAATATCCACATTCCCATATCGGACGACAAGGTTTTAACCGGACTCCATGCCCCGATTACGTCTTCAATCCGCTGGCTCGCAACACTGGCGCTATACCTTTTACATAAGGCGCATGTGGGACTAAAAACCGTACACGGACATGCGGTAAGGATATTTAGAAGATAAACAATCAGTTTGACGACTCCGAAACTTTGTTAATCTCGCGCACAAATACTTCTTTTCCGACGGCCCCTGCGAACTGCGAAACAACCTTACCGTTCTTTACCATCAAAAATGTCGGGATTGAGAATACGGAATAAGTCGAGGCGAGGTCCGGATTCTCGTCCACATTTATCTTGACGAATTTTATGTTTTTCATTTCTGTCGACAGCTGGTCAACTATCGGACCGGTCATTTTGCAGGGACCGCACCAATCGGCATAAAAATCGACCAAGACTACCCCCTTGTAATCCAGAACCTCCTTTTGAAAATCATCCTTTGAAATATGTGTCGCTGCCATATGGTTGTATTACGATTCAAAAAACACGCTACATCATAATATTATTTTTTGGGTTAGTCAAGAAGAAATCAGGGAGAGCATAAAAAAATGTTTATTCTGTTGGCTAAACCCTCTGTCTGTATGGGTGTCGACGCCAACAAATTACAGCTTTTCTGCGCGGATTTTTTATTATAAATTCTGTCCAAAAAATCATCCCGCACCTGATACTGCGGATAGTCCGCGCCTGTAGTAATGAGTGCTGCGCGGGAATGCAATAATAATTCTGTCATGTGTTTTGCCGAATACACCCCCTTATTGAACAGGTTTTCGTTTGTGTCAACAACACCCCCGAGCAACGGTATTTTTGTCAGATAAGAAAGGGCGGGGGTTATTCCCATCGCTCCATACAGATAATCGGGCCTCTCTCTTTTTATGACCCGGACAAACTCATTTATATCCGGAACCAGCTGCAACCTTGAATAATTACTCAAATACAACGACAGGCTCATGCCGGTAAAAAAAAGGGCTACTAGATAGGCGGCCGCCACGGCTTTTTTTGAGAAGCGCATTGCCCTGACAAAATCAAGAAAAACAAACACCGAAAAAGGAACCATAAGATTAAGATATAGATAATATATATCCTGATAAAACACCAACAGCAAAACCGAAAACAAAGATATTAGTGCAAAAAGTCGGTTTTTTCTATAATTCCACAAAGAAAACACCACAAGAATAAAAAGGACAGGATCGTGCAATATAAAAAAGCGGAAAACGTTAAGTTTGTCAACCCCCTCCGCCCTAAACAAAGAATAGAGGACAATGTCCTTATACGCAGACGCTCCTGAAGAAACAACATACGGACCAAAAACCAAGGAGACCGACAACAAAAAACCAATGAGCATCTTCAAAAAATCTCTTCTTCTCCATAGCATAAAGTAAACAAAAAACCCCAGAGCAACCGGAGCATAATAAGCCTTCGTCATACACATAAGTCCCAAAAAAATCCCGGTTAAGAGATATTTTTCGGTTTCATAAAAATAGAGAGAGACTACAGACAAAAAAGAGGCAAGAAACACCCCTGTCTGATGATCTGATGTGCTCAATACAACAAAAGAAAACAAATAGATGAATTGAATAAAAATGCTTAACAAAATCGTTTTTGTTTTTTTGTACGTGATATATCCCATCAAGGCTCCCGAAAAAGCAACCTCGAATCCCGCCGAAGCATAGTACCACGTTATGTTGTTCTGGAATAAACGGAGATATAAAGAAGAAACCATGGGAAAAAAAGGAAAGTTTGTAAAAAAAATGTTCTTATACAGAGCCTTCCCGAGCGTCATCAAATACGCGGTATAAAAATATACATTTGTATCGGAGAGTCTGATTCCGACAAAAGGAAGCTTAACAAAGAGAAACAGAACAGGAACAATAGATAAAAAGAACAGAACGCTCATGTTTTTCGTATAATTAAATCATTCATTATATGAAAAGTATAATAAAACAAAGATTTGATGAGATAGATATTTTAAGAGGAATTGCAATTTTCCTTATGGTCTTAATTCATACTTCCGCCTATTTTCTTTCTCACCCCGTTTCTCTTTTTTTATGGAACGCAAGTCATTTTGCCGTACCCGTATTTGTGTTTTGTTCCGCATATATTGTATTCAAAAAAAAGACGCCCGCACGCAATATTAAAGAGTTTGTCTCGTATGTGGTTAAAAGGATAAAAAGACTTGTTCTTCCTTACTATGCCTTTATGGCCGTATACCTTCTGTTTGTCTATATAAAGGAAAGTCATAAATTAGACCCTCATTTTATCCTGCAAAGCGTGTTTGTTTTTGGAGGGATTGATATCAACTGGCTGATTCTGCTTTTTTTATATTTGTCGCTTATCGTTCCGTTTGTACAATTTTCGGGTCAATATCACAAAAAACTATTTTACTTCTATGGAGCCTTTTCTTTTCTATCGTCGGTTGTTTTCCTCTTTTATAAATTTCCCTACAATTATAGGTTTATCATGTGGCTTCCCTGGTCCGTGATTGTATACGTGTCCTTTCTGTTGTCCCGCTCCCCAAAAATAAATAAAATTTTTTTCTTGTTCGTCGTTATGTTGACATCATTTTTTGCGTCCCGCTTTATTGTCGAGTCACAGCGTCATTCTTTATATTTATATGACAATAAATACCCTCCAAATCTTTATATGTTAAGCTACGGGTCTTTCGTAATTATATTGTTATATTTTGTGGCAAAAACCGGAGTTTTCCGCAGACTACAACTATTTTCTTTTTTAAAATTTCTCAGCGTCCATTCGTTTTCCATTTATTTTATCCATATTCTTGTCATCTATTTTGTCACTGTGTTTATTCGACCGCGATTTTCCGCCCTTGGTTTTTTTTCCACCGTGCTTTTTATCACTCTTGCTGTTCAGGTTTTTTTATCAAAAGGGTTGTTGTGGTATAAACATCATCCTTTTTCCGCGTTGAACAAAGGTCCGACGATCTGAATGTTCGCCGGCGCTCTCAAATTGAAGTAATTCTTAAAATCCGCGGCATCAAAAGACTTTGTTCCCGCGTCTCCCGAAACGGAAACGCCCGTGGTTTTGCCTGAGCCGAAATCCGCGCTTATGGACACATCGGTCACGTTGTTATACGGCTGAATTCCTCTGTTTTTTAACTCCTGCTTTACTCTGTCGGAATTCCACGTGTCTGTTCCGGCCGGGTTGGATTTGTCCGTTTGATAAAGGTGTTCCGCCGTCGAAGAATCCGCCTTTACCAGCATGAGAACGTTGACGATGTCCGCTACCTCATCCTGCCTTAACCATGCAGTTCCTCCGTATTCCGAACGGGACCCCCAATCACAATAAAACCATGGCGAACTTTTGTCATATGCATTATTGTTAAGGTCCGAAAAATTATTTACCCCGGAACTGGTGTCCTGACCGTTTTTTAACCACGGCCTGTTGCTGATTCCCGAGGATGAATCATATACGTATCCGCCATGTGTGGAAGAATAGTATGCGGAAACAGGAGACCCGTTATTTGTCATGACCCATCCTTTTGTCGCATCAACCGCCTGTTTCCAACTGTCGCTATTTTCTTCCTGTTTTACCTCCTGGCAGTGTTGGTTGGGACAAATCGGGCTCGATCCGTTTCCCGTTGCGGCCAGCGCGTAAGAACGAGCAGCAATAGCCTGAGCTTTTAGGGCTTCCTGAGGCCAGTTTGAGGGCATTTCGTACACGTGCTTCAGATATTCTTCTATGTTATACGATTGATTAATTGATTGTCCATAATCGTTCGTTCCTGAAACCGTTATGTTTATTCCGTCGTTATAGTTTTTGTCCAGGTTATAGTTCTGATAATACGCGGATAAAATCGACTCCGCGTTTTGACCCGACTCCGCTCTTCCTTTTGCCCCGTATTGATTGAGGCCTACGCGATTGGGAACCCCATACGTAAAAAATCCTATATGAGGACTGAATCCGGGATTTTTTCCGTTGGTAAGATCGGAGGAACAACCTCCCCCAAGCCCTACATAGGCGCTTTGAGGAATATTTAGACTTGCGAGCTTCTGAGCGATCAGCTGCTGTTGTTGGGCGGACAGGGCGGCAACCTGTTGCTGCATCTGGGATATTTGCGCTTCAAGGGTTTTTGATTGTTTATCTACTTCAACCTTAAGAAGAGCCAGCTGGTTTTTCTCTGTTTGAAGATTGCTTTTTATTTCTTCCAGATTTTTTATGTACAGGACGATTTTTATTATCATGTTCCTGTCCTGGTCAACTAACGACTTTTGATAAAAAAATTTCTGAAGAGAATCGGAGAGGTTTTCCGCCACCAACACATCAACAAGGGAAAGACTGCTCTGTCCCACATTTTTATAGTAAGACTTTACCCTTTCGTTAAGCTGATTCTTTTGTATTAGAAGGGCTTGCTCTCCTTGCTTGACTTCTTCTTCTTTCTTTTGTATTTGGGTTTCGAGTGAAATAATGCTGTTTTTAATACCGTTCAGCTGGTCTACTAATTTTTGATGACTAACCTGCGCGCTCGCAATGTTTTTATTTAATGCATCTATCTGTTTTCCCAGGTTTTCAATGTCGCTGTTGATGTCTGCCTTTACCGCAAAAAACAAGGGGAGGCTGAACAAAAAAAGCAAAAGAATAAAACCGAGTATTTTTCTCATACTTTTTATTATATATTGTATGTATATAATCTTCTATGATCTCCTTATAGACTTGCTATACTGATATATATGAAAAACCGGCTCTGTTTGATAATGGCCTCTTTGCTTGTTTTTTTCTTTTTAATATTTCTGCCCGCAGCGCTTGCTCAAACACCCACAAACGGACCCCGCTATGCGGCGTGTGATCTATGTGGCTACTGTCCGCCAAACCCGCCGCCCTCCAATTGGGCTCAGTGCGCTGCCTGTATTTATCCTGATGTAACCGATCCCGCATCGAACAAAACGCTTCTGGTAGACCCTCAGGACAATACGCCGCCAACTCCCGCTCCGGGAAAACAATTTACCATGCTCGGATGCCTCGGATCAAACAGTTCGGGGGGGTTTGAAACACCGGGAGCCGTAGGAGGAGTCGTTCAGAGTGTTTTGAATCTCATATTCAAAACTGTCGGAGGACTTGCTTTTATTACATTATTATACGGTTCTTTTATTGTAATAACTTCTCAGGGAAATACGGAAAGACTTATCTACGGAAAAAAAGTGATATATGGGGCGATTGTCGGAGTTATTTTCGCGCTTGCCTCTGTTTTTATCGTAAATACGCTCGCATCAGGAATACTAAAGATTCCGGGATTCGGACCGTCTTCTTAAGTCTGTCTCGCTTTTTTTCCGAACCTTCTGAAAAGAAAGCCCGTTCCGATACCCGACAGTAAGAGGGGAAGAAGAAGGGTGGGGGAACCTGTCGAAGGAATTTTTGACGGGGTTTTTCCGTTTATCGATTGTGTTTGATATTGATTATAAGACGAACTTGTTCCCTGGGCCGGCACAGGAGAGGTTTTGGCCGTTAATCTTTGAGTTACCGCCTCCGTGGGAGTAACGGTTGAGGTTGAACCGGGCAAAAACTGGAGCTTGTTTCGCAGATTAAGCTTTCCCGTAATTACCGCAATAAATACAATAACCACCACAAGGCCCAAAATAAACGAAATTGTTTTATTAAGATTATCCATATAGTAATTATTATATCATATTTATTGGTAAAATCAAGGTTCGTATCCCATGTCTGCTTGACTTTTATGTGCTAAAAAACGAAAATAGATCTTATGGAAAACCCTCAAATTATTTATACGTGGAAAGCGCCCCTTCGTCCCTTTAAAAAAAGGTCCGTTCTTATTCTTAGGTTCTATATTGCGGTAGCTCTTCTTCTTTCTCTTATCGTGTTTTTCTTTGGTGACAGGATATTGCTTGTCCCTATCTGGGCCCTTCTGTTTTTGTTCTATAGTCTTACAATAACCCCCCCTCCTGAAGTAGAAAATAAAATAACCAGGTTCGGAATTGAGTCCGCCGGGGTAACCATGAGATGGGACACGCTTTCTCATTTTTATTTTGGAAGCAGGTTTGGGCTTGACACCTTGACAGTCGTCGGAAGAGCTCCTTACTTCTATCACGCATATATGGTCATTCCGACAAAAGATATAAAAAAAGATGTTGTTTCTTTGCTTTCCGAACACCTCATCTATCAGGAGAAACCGAATAAAACGGTAACGGATAAAATGGTCGACTGGTTATCAAGCCTCGTTCCTGAAGAAACTAGTCAAGAAGCTCCTCAAGCCTCTTCTTCCAAACCTCAACCGGCATCTCCTTGACCCCAAATCTCCTGCCCCATTCCAAAACCCCTTCATCGCTACTGACTAGAAATGCCGAAAGCTCTTTTGAAAGAAGAATAAGGTCAAGGTCTGCCGTACTATCAAGAAAGCCGAATCGGGTAGCATATCTGTATCTTTCCCTGAACTTTCTGATAGACTTACCTACCGTTTCCTGGAACGCTCTTCTATCCATGGTCTTTTTTCCTAAGAAAAGAGATCCCGCGTGGGTAATTTCTTCCTCTGCGATCGTTGCTCCTCTTCTATTCCTTTCTCTTGTTTGTCCGATAAATTCGTAGAATATTGTTGCGGATATTTGCATGATCGAGCTTTCCGGGGATTTAATAACAATACTCGAGAGGAAATCCTTTAGTATCTGTTGGGATTTGTCTTCGAAAAAACTCAAAAACTCGTCTACAACTTGCGGGGGCATATAAAACTCTGCTTTTTTGTTTTTTTTCAACCTCCGGATTGTGTCCGTGAGATTGATTATAACGTCCTCCGTTTTTTTCCCCATATTCAGTCCTGCCTGCATATTGAAGAACAGATTTGTATCTAAAACAAATTTTTCCATATCAGTCGTCCTGTATTCTCACAGGCATAATTATATGAAAAAAGTGGGGTTGTTTATCCGACCTGAATACAACAGGGGCATCTTTACGAAGAAGTTCTATGGTAATTTTATCTGCCTTGATATTGAGTAAAAAATCCAAAAGAAATTTATAGTTGAATGCGACCTGCATTTCTTCTCCCTCTACGTCAGCTTCCTGAAAAGTAACATTTTCTCCGGTCTTTTCTGTTTTGGGCTTGATGTGAATACCTGTTTTTGACGCATGGAGTATGACAATGTTTGAAAACTCACGGGCAAAGATCGCAACAAGCTTTACGTTTCTCAGGAGGTCCTCTTTTTCCAAATGAACCGTCGTTTTCTTTTCCGTAGGGATTACTTTTTCAAACGGGGGATAATCCCCTTCAATCAGTCTTGTATACAATTCATCTTCCTCCACATAAAATCCTAGGGTTTTTTCCGTGTGAGAATACCTCATCTTAATACCTCCTTCTCCCGGAAGCAAAGATATAAGATTTTCCAAAAAGGGAGCGGGAACAATAACCGAGGGAATTTCTATCTCTTTTTTAAGCTTTAACAAAGAAAGTCTAAATCCGTCAGTAGATACAACGGTCAGGTCTTCATCCTGCGTTATAAAGTTTATTCCTGTCAGGATTGGCCTGCTGTCGTCGGATGATGCCGAAAAGAGAACCAGGGGAAGTCTTTCGGACAAAAATTTTGCCGGAATTTCCTGTGCTTTTTCTTCTATTTTTGGGAAGATAGGATATTCTTCTGGCGGAAGAATTGGAAACTCTCCTAATATTTTATCTTGAGAAATCTGCAGTGATGTTTTTTTTATCTCCAGATCAAGATTTTCGGAAGGAAGAAGACTTATGAATTCGATTACTTTTCTCGGTTCAATGACTATATTAAATTCATCATCGTTTTGACTCTTTATTTTTGAGTGATAATACGAGCTTAGATTTGTAGCAAAAATGTGTATTTCTCCTTTTTTTCCTTTCAGGTTAATTCCCTGAAGTAATGCGGTCGTGCTTAATCTGGAAGAAATAAAATGAGAGGAAAGGGTAAGCTTTTCCAGTAATTGGTTTTTCTGAAGTTTTAGTTTCATTGTTAATACAAATAGTAGTAATAGATTGTGTGTATAAGTGTATAAAAAAAGGATTGGATTTTCAATATAAACCGCAAAAGATTTTTTTCGTGTGGGCGGAACGTGGACACTATGTTGATAGAGAAAGAGTTTGGAGTATCCTGTCAACGTCTTGTTTAAAATGTATGTCCTTCATGATGAGCCTGCTGATTTTTGAAACCGCATGAATAACGGTTGTATGGTCTTTTCTCTTTAAAATAAAGGCCACCTCATCCTGCTTAAGCGCAAGCTTCGTTCTTAGTATATACATGGCAATCTGTCTCGGAAGAGCCACGGCGTCCGTCCGCACAGAGTCTTTTATCTGAGACTGTTTGATATTATAATAGGAGCACACGGTTTTTATTACGTCGGCGGGTGATATTTTTTTAACCGCGGTTTTATCTTTTTCCGCAAAAAAAACCTCAACGACATCCAGATCTATTTTTTCCTTTATCCCCAGCGTCTTGGCATATATTGACAAAAGGGTTCCCTCAAGAGCCCTGGAGTCGTTGACTTGTTCTGCTATTATTTTTGCAGCCTCAATATCTACTTCAATGTTTTTTTCTTTAGCCTTAATAAGCAAAATTGCGGTCCGCAATTCAAAATCCGGAGATTGGATGTCTACAATAAGACCTCCGGAAAAACGCGAACGAAGACGGTCCTCGAGGTTCTTTATTTCGGACGGAGGCCTGTCGGATGTCAGTATTATTTGTCCTCCTGCAGACACTATAGAGTTGAACGTATGAAAAAACTCTTCCTGGATGTGTGTTTATCCCGCAATAAACTGTACGTCGTCAAGAATAAGAAGGCTGAGAGATCTGTATTTTTTTCTAAAACGGGGGGTTGTGTTTTCGCGAATAGACTCAATAACCTCATTGGTAAAGTGTTCTCCTGGACAAAAATATACTTTTTTTGACGCGTTTTTTTCAAGCAGTTTTCTTGCGACAGACTGTGCAAGGTGGGTTTTTCCAACACCCACCCCTCCGTAAAGAAAAATGGGATTATATGCAGTACCCGGGTTTTTTGATACGGCTTGAGCCGCCGCAAAGGCGACTTGATTTGTGGGCGAAACCGCAAAGTTTGCAAAGCTGTATTTGTTGTGCAGGCCGCTTTTGGCAAATATGTCTTCGATGCTCGGCCTAAAAGATAAAAGAGGAGGATCTTCCTTCTTCTTCTTTTCTATTTGAGAAAACTCGACCTTTATCTTTTTCTTTGCGTATTCTTTTAGCCTTATCTCTATTTCCTGTATACGTTTTTCCAGGTAGATTCTCACTCCTTGGTTTTCAAACCCCAGAAGAACAGAGTCTTCAGTGATTTTAAGCGGCTTTACCTGGGCGAGGACGTTGGCGAGAAAGGGGGACTTTTTTTGATTATGAGAAAGGGACTCAAGAAAACCGTTCCAGAAAGAGGATAATAACGACATAATTTAATAATGTGGATAACTTATCCACAAATAATAAACATTTACACACGACTTGTCAAGGGTAACTTAGGGTATGAAAAAATGGAAAATCGTCAAAGCCCGCCTTATTAGGAGAAAAGGCTTTTTTTTACAAGCGAGTCTACGAAACGGTTTTTTTCTCTGGGGACATGGGTGTATCGGATCGGACGCCTGAGGTCTTGTTCAAGTCCTCTGATTTTAAAAACAAACTCCCGGATCGTGCCGTTCTTTACTTTAAATATCCCGTTTAGTTGATTTACCATGAGAGAAGAATCCGAATAGATAAATATTTCCCCGTTGTTGTTTTCTGTGTCCGGAAAAAGCTCCCTGATTTTTTCCAAGCACAAAATAAGCGCGGTATACTCCGCAACGTTGTTTGTGGCTTTTCCGATCGATACGGATGTATGATATACAAGCCTGTTGTCGGAATATATTGCGTAGGCGGAAGCGGCGGGGCCGGGGTTGTTTAAGGATCCTCCGTCCGTGTAAGCAGTAAGAGTCATGAGTCAAGTATACAAAAAATAACCCGCCTTGTTGTTTGGCTGTTTAAAAAAGGGAGATTAAAGTTCTCCAAGTTTTTCTTTCTTTTCGGCCTCTTCTTTTACAAGGTTGAGAAATCGCTCTGTTGAAGAAAGTCGTTTGTGGCCGACAAGTTTCGCGAAGTATTCGACCGACGCCCCGTTCATAAGCTGGTGGGCGATGAAGGTGTTTCTGAGATCGTTTACCGTTGCGTTTTCGACCCCCACCTCCCTGAAACACCGGGAGATAATCTGTCTTATGTTTCTAATCAGGAGAGGGTGCCCTGTTCTGGTAATAAACAGGTGGTCGTCTTTGGAGCTTCCCCGTATTTTAAGATAGTCTTCTACGGCTTTTTTAACCGCCTTATTAAGGGGAACGTCCCTTTCCGGACCTTTTCCATAGGACTTTATATGAAGAACCGTTTCATTAAGGTCGGAAA
>JBJKRW010000022.1:0-3475 GCA_046704445.1 Microgenomates group bacterium | reverse complement strand
GGAAACCAGGTATTCTTTTTCCGAATTATCGATCAGAAGATCAACGGGGAGGGTTTTATACAGAGAGTTTTTTTTCCAGTAAGTGGCGGAACAACCCGTGAGCACGATCTTTGAATCCGGGAATTTTTTTTTGAATGAGTATATATACTGTCTGGTTTCTCGTTCGGCTTTTTGGGTAACGGCACAGGAATTAACAATACAAATTTCAGGATTGACTTTTGAAAAACTGAAGCCTGAATTGAGCATTTCCCGATCAAACGCTTCTTTTTCCGCTTCATTTACCCTGCAGCCGAAGCTATAAGAAAAAAAGGTATTCTTCATAGTGTTTCATTATATACCGTACGATTGTCTGCAGACACAGAGTTTTTATATAAATTGTTGTCAAATAAATACATCAGATTTGACAATCTTATAATTCTATGCTATAATACGACTAGATCCTAAGGTTTTTGAACACTGTTTCAAATGCTTTAGGATTTTTTTTATGACCAAAAAAGCTTTTGTTATTCTTATAACAATTCTTTTTGCGGCTCTATTTGCGGGAGCTCGTCCCGTGCATGGGGAACTTATTGCGGGATCATCTGCAAAAATATCCTATAATTCTGCCATAGGCGATTATACCGATCAGCTGTTTGTGAAAAGACTGGCTATTAAAAGGATACTTGAACGGTATCACTCGCCTCTTATAAATGAGACGGAACAATTCATCCGCGCATGTGAAGTTTATTCATTAAACTGCTATCTACTTCCTTCTATCTCCGGGCTCGAATCCACATTCGGACAGTATATTTATCCGGGTTCTCATAATCCATTCGGCTGGGGCGGAGGCCTTATCTCCTATGGTTCTTGGGGTGACTCCATAGATGCCGTGGCAAAAGGCTTGAAAGAAAACTATATTGATAAAGGCGCAAATACGGTTGACGATATCGGCAGAATTTATTCGGAAAGCCCTACATGGTCTTCCAGAGTAAATTTCTTTATGAAGGAATTCTCCGATGAAGAGAAAAAGATTCTGTTGCTTCCGGACAAAAATCAGGTAGAATTGTAAAATATGTATACGTATAAATCAAAAAAACTTCCAAGGAATACGTTTGAGATACTTCTGTCGATCCCGAAAGAAGACATACAAACCGAATATGACAAAGTTTTCGAAAAGCATCACGCAGAGCTTCAGGTTGAAGGATTCCGTAAAGGAAAAGCGCCACGTTCCATTGCTGAGAAAATGATTTCAAAAGATGCGGTATATAAAGATTTGTTACAGTCTCTTCTTTCGAAAATTTATGAGGAAATTGTCAAGAAAGACAGCCTGAAACCGGTCGTAACTCCGAAAATTGAGCTTGTTAAGGCTAAGGAAAATGAACAATGGGAAATAAAGTTGACCCTGGCCGAGAAACCCCATATTGAACTGAAAAATTTTAAGGAAGAAGTTCGCAAAGCAAAATCAAACCAAAAAAAAGAGGATATATGGGTACCGGGAAAAGAACAAAAGAACGATCCGAAACAAAACGAAAACAAACAAAAACTTCTAAATACCGTTCTGGACGCCGTACTAAAAACTTCGGTTTGCGAAATTTCCGATATGATTCTAGAAGACGAACTGAATCACCGGTTAAGCAGATTAGTCGATGATGTCCAGAAAATCGGACTTACTACGGAGTCTTACCTCAAATCAAAGAGCCTGACAATGGATCAATTAAAGGCACAATACAGAAAAGAAATAGAAGATACGTACAAGTTAGAGTTTGTGCTTTCGGAAATAGCCGAACAGGAAAAGATTACCGTTGATAAAGCGGATATAGAAAAACTTCTTTCACAAATAACCGATCCGAAGGAACGGGTAAACGCGGAGCAGAACGCATATTACTATGCCTCAATTCTAAGGAAGCAGAAGACTTTGGATTATCTTATGGCTCTATAAACCGCTTGACTAATTTTGTGCCCTATAGTATAATAGCGCCATGAATAGTAAGATGAACCAATCCCGTTCAAATTCTAAGACAAGCTACAATCAAAAAAATCCCCTGGAGACAATCAGGGATCTTGGTAGTTCTACTGCCTCAAAAACTGCCGATGAATTCAAAAAAATCGGATCAGGTATTTTTGATCAGTTTTTCGGGGGCGATTCGGATTATGAACAGCCGTGGTCCGAATTTTCAAAACCTCATGAAGCAAAAAAACCCGCAGTTCACAAAAAGGAATTTTCTCTTTTTAACTACAACGAATACTATGAAAAAGAATTGGTCAAAAAACAGATTAAGGAGCTAACAGAGCTTATTAAGCGTGAGATTGAGTTTATCAAAAAGGCAGACGCTTCTCTTCTCAACGATGTGAAGGATATTCAAAAAATATCCCTAGAATCTCTTCCTGATAAACCCGGCATTTACCACGTACGTTTCCTTGAACTTGTTTTGAATATTCTTAAAACAGTGCGTGCTAAAATCGGCGAATCAAGAACATGGATGCAGGCATTGGTTTCAAAGAAGAAAAAAAGAGGTTCATTGTTTGTATCCCGCTCAAAAAAACAGGGAACTCAGTATTCTCTTTCACAGGAACTTTCTAATGCCCGATCGGTACAATAAACAAAGCTAATAAAAACCTCAGGTCAATCTATAAGAATGCCTCACAAGTATCCGCAATCACTATTCTAATGCCTGTAGAAAGGTATTGACTCCATGTGCCCAACTTCCGTTAGAAGAAGGAGTATATTTTTGCATGATAGCCGATGCGGTGATCAAACCGTGATCTATATATTCCTGCTTAATTCCCTTCGCCACTGCGTCAATTGCGTCGGAATATGAGGGAAATTTTGTGACTGTAGAACCGTAAATCCCCCATCCCCAACAATTGTGAGAGTCTTCCGGGATATATTTACACAGATTGGACTCCTGCATCGCAATGGCCGGTAGTAAACGGTAATCAAAATGGTATTCATCCGATACTTTCACTATATGATCGGCAAAGTCATATAACGGAGAGTTATATTTTCTGAAAAATTGTTTTAAATTTGCAATCCTGCCGTCTCCGAATTGTGCGTCTGCCGTATACGCGCCAAGTACGAGCGGCGCAGACGAAAAATTAAACTGTCTTTGGGGGTCATACTGATCCAGTTCGCTTAATATATGTTGGATATTGGTTAAGCGCTGATTTTTTGCATATATTTTGAATGAGCATATGAGGGTAAACGTAAGCAAAACAAAAAAAGAAATTGCGTATATGGTTGTTTTTCGAATCATACTTTTACTATACCAGGAATGTAAGTATTGTCAAATTGCCATAAAGAAACCCTTATTCTTATCAAAATCTCGCAGGAATCCTTCGCATGAAAAGATCTCGAGGGTCTTCTGAAGGAACATATGAAATCTGAGCAGAATACAGCGAATTTTTTTCACTAATGCCTGTAAAAATGAACCGTGGAGTAAAATCAAAGCGATCCCCTTGAAGAAGTACTCCCTGAATGAGATCATCAGGGTTGATT
>JBJKRW010000021.1:0-5101 GCA_046704445.1 Microgenomates group bacterium | reverse complement strand
GTCTTTATTTGCTCCCGTTTTCACAAGTTCTTTTGCGTTCATCTTCTGACTTATGTCAAGAAGCGCAACCGCTCCTCCAGGAACAATTCCCTCTTCAAGAGCGGCCTTTGTTGCGGAAACCGCATCGTTAACCCTCTCTTTTTTGTCTTTCAGTTCAATTTCCGTTGCGGCCCCGACATTGATAACGGCAACTCCGCCGGAAAGTTTTGCAAGCCTTTCCTGCAGTTTTTCCTTGTCGAATTCGGATGTTGTTTCTCCGATTTCGCGTTTAATCTGTGCGACACGGGCAATGATTTTTGCCTTGTCCCCTTTGCCTCCGATTATCGAAGTATTTTCTTTATCCGATTTGACCTTCTCGGCTCGTCCGCAGTCATCGACTTCAACGTTTTCAAGCTTTTTTCCGAGGTCTTCGGATATTACGCTTCCTCCGGTAAGGATAGCAATGTCCTCAAGCATGGCTTTCCGCCTGTCACCGAATCCCGGAGCTTTCACTACCAACGCATTAAAGGTTCCCCGAAGCTTATTCACCACCAATGTAGCCAAAGCCTCCCCTTCTACTTCGTCGGCGATGATGACCAGATTTTTGGAAACTTTCACAAGTTTTTCCAGAAAGGGCAAAAGGTCTGCCACTGCGGAAATTTTTTTGTCCGTAATGAGGATATACGGATCTTCGACTTCCGCAATCATCTTATCCGCATCCGTAGCGAAATAGGCCGATGCGAATCCGCGGTCAAACTGCATTCCTTCTTTATGTTCGACCGTCGTATCCAAGCCTTTTCCCTCTTCGACCGTAACCACTCCGTCTTTACCTCCGACTTTTTGCAACGCTTCGGCTATAAGATTTCCCAATTCCGCATCTCCTGCCGATATGGTCGCCACATTTGCCGCGTCTTTCAATGTAATTGTCTTTGCCATCTTTTTCAGTTCGGAAACCACATATGCGCTTCCTTTCGACAAACCCGCTCTCATAACCATCGGGTTTGCGCCTGCCGTAATCATTTTTATTCCCTGAGAAACAATCGCACTTGCCAACACGGTTGCCGTTGTTGTTCCGTCGCCCGCCACGTCAGCGGTTTTCGAGGCCGCTTCCTTGACAAGCTGTGCTCCCATGTTTTCAAACGCATCTTCAAGCTCTATTTCTTTCGCAACGGAGACGCCGTCATGAATAACGTTGGGCGCTCCCCATTTTTTATCAAGCGCAACGTTCCGCCCTTTGGGACCCAGGGTCGTCGCGACGGCTTTTGCCAATTTATCAACTCCGTCAAGAAGTTTTTTACGTGCATCCGATCCGTAAGTAATCTGTTTTGCCATATTATTTATTATTAACTATTAACAATTAATTCATTCGACAATGGCCATAATATCTTTCTGTTCTATAAGAAGCCATTCTTCAAATCCCACTTTAATTTCGTTTCCTCCCCATTTTTTGTACAACACTTTCTGACCTGCTTTTACCGTCATGGGGACGGTTTTCCCTTCTTCATTCACTCCTCCCGGCCCAACCGCCATGATTTCGGCAACCTGCGGTTTCTCCTTTGCCGTATCCGGAAGAACTATTCCTGAAGGAAGCGTTTGATCCTGCTGAAGAGGTTTTACGAGTACATAATCAAAAAGAGGTTTGATTTTTTGACCTTGCGTTTTTGACATAGTATTTTATGTTTAAAATTTGTAAAATAAAAATAACAGTGTGTATTTTATAATAAAAATTTCAATTTTTGTCAAGTGGATAATTCCTCTGCTAATATAAACGCTGGTCAAAATAGCCTTTCAGAAATACAAAAACTGCAGGATGCCTTGCAGAAAGCAGACCTACCTGCTAATCTGCATGATAAGGCGCTTGAGCAGATAGAACGCATTAATCTGACACTCAAGTACGGAGGAAACCTCGCCCAGCTCGACATTACCGCAAAATACGTCGACTGGATCACTTCCCTTCCCTGGAATCTGCAAACCCAGGACGTACTGGATATCCAGAAAGCCAAAATCATAATGGACAAAAACCACTACGGACTTGAAAAGATTAAGGCCCGCGTATTGGATTATTTGTCCGTACTCGTCATTCAAAAACAAAAACTCCAGGAAAAAGCCTTTCACGCCCCCATCCTTTTCTTTGTCGGACTTGCCGGAACCGGTAAAACCACGTTTGCGAAGTCTATTTCCGAGGCGTTCGGAAGAAAATTCGTCAGAATTCCTTTCGGAGGACTTTCCTCTGCTCTTGATCTGAGAGGACAGTCAAAGACGTCACCCGAAGCCGAACCCGGTATGGTAATCCGGGCTCTAAGACGTGCGGGTTCAAAAAATCCGGTCATATTGCTCGACGAACTGGACAGAATTACGCCCGAATCGCGCGCCGAAATCATGGGGGTACTTATCGAACTTCTGGATCCCGAACAAAATCTGACTTTTACCGACTATTTCATCGATTATCCGTTCGATCTCTCACAGGTACTGTTCGTCGCAACCGCCAATAATACCAATAATATTTCAACGGCGGTATTGGACCGCCTTGAGGTTATCCAAATGCCTTCGTACACAGACGAGGAAAAAATCGCCATTGCCAAAAACTATGTCCTCCCCCGCTATCTTAAGGAGTCCGGAATATCTCCCGAGCAGATTACGATTGACGACGGAGTTTGGCTAAAACTTACCAGGCCGCTGGGTTTTGACGCCGGAATTCGGACACTTGAGCGTACCGTGGAAAGCATCGTGCGAAAGGTTGCGTATAAAATCGTAAGCGGTCAGGGAACCGCATTCAATATCAATGAAACAAATGCAAAAGAGTATATGTCTTAAGTATATTTATCCGCGACTTTGCTCGCACCGTACGAATACGGTTTGATTTTTACCTCATACCCGCTTCCCCTAATCATACCGACAACTTCATTGATGAGTTCGCGCGTTTCTCCCTTATGACCGATGTCCACATGAATCTGGATATCATATTTTGAAATACCGTTCGTTTTAAAAAAATGTACAAAATTTTCGGAAGTTTCGAGAGACATGGTCGCTTCCTGGTAGATGCGTTCTTTCAAGCTTATTTTCTTTTTCTGCACCATTCGTTTCCAAAAATATATACCTCCGAAACCAAGCCTGTGTACGATAAGAGCGGACACGAAATCGTATGAATCCTTTTCCACCTTTTGTGAATCTGTACCGACAATAATTTCGTATCTGGCTTTTTTATCCTGCGCCATAAAAGAAGAAACTATTTGTTTAAGTTTTTGAAGATCGACTTTACCGTGCGTCGGACTGTGATACATACTTCTTTAAGCTACACCCCAGTATGACGTACCTAATCCTGCGTCAACGAGCTGGTCGATAAGCGACTCTGCCCGTTTCTGATCGATATTGAGGAGTTCCTGAAGAACCGATGCGGGAAGTTCGTTGCGCTTCTGTGCAATTTCAATTGCCTTGGAAAACAACGGATCCTTTTCCGCCTTTTTATCTTCCTGAGGTACGGAAGACTTAACCGCATGTTTAGAACCTTCTCCCTCAAGCTGTTTCAGCCGGGAATCAATATCGTCAAGTTTTTTGAGAATGAGCTGTGTTGCATCCGGCATATGGTCATATTGTATATCATTGTTAGGCCGATTTGCAAATCTATCAGATTCGCAGTTCGATATACAATCAAGACTATTGCAAATTTTGACCGCAACGTGCAGCTTGATAATTTTCTTGAAATATCTGCATGTCTCCACTATCAATTACTCCATTCCTATTAAAATCTGCCTTTAGTTTAATAGTCGAGTCATTTCCAAATCCGCCACCAAATGCCTTTAACAACCAGATATAATCCGAAAGACATACGCGTCCGTCTCCATCGGCATCACCTCTTAAACGAGATGACAAATAGTAAGATGCAAAATCAAAAGGAAATCCTGCTCTTTTTCCGACGCCTCCGCTGTCGGGCGTTGTCCAGAATAATAGCTGCTCCGGCATTCCACGCGCACGATTTGACTCTGCAAAAGCCTGACCATATTCGGTCCGTCTATCTTTTTCCAGAAAATAATACGTTTCTGCAACCCCGACAGATTTTCCGGGATATACGGCTTGAAAATCATCAAACACGCGCTTGATCAATGTAGCATAATCGGTGTCAGAGGGAGTTGGATAAAAAGAAATATCCAGTCTTTCAGGAACCGGAAGATTGTTTTTTTTCATAAAGTCCGTAGCGCGATAAATCCAATATAAAGACATATGGTTGTTTAATACGGAATAAAGACCGTCCGTATAGTTATTATTCAATATTTCATTTTCCAAACCTTGAACAATAAAATAGATCGATGGAGTGATACCGTTCTCATTTGCAATGGAAACAAAATACGGATATACATCCAAAAGAAACCTGTCCTGATTTTTTTTCGCTCCAACCATCACCTCTCCATCAAGATAGATCATCTGAACGGCTTTTTTTCCATCAGGTCGCGTAATATCACCCACCGATTTAATCAAACCATAAAGACTCTGTTTTACGTAACCGATATATTCATCCCACGTATAATGACAGTATTGTTCGTACCCACCTTCGAAATCGCCGCATGCGTTCCACAAAGTGGTCAAGTATAAATTAAGATAATTTCCTTCAGGATCTTTAACGGTTGAAATATCTCGTACATAGTGGCGGATATTTTGGAGCTCCTGATCTGTCAACGGAAATACCAGTCTTTCAGGATTGTTGGTCGATTGAGAACCTGGAGGATCGGATAACCACAAACGAGTGTTAACTATCCGAGCCCCGGAATTTGCCATGGACCGAAGCTGCTCTTTTACCGTAGATCGTACGGTTGGTTGATCATATGAGCTTATAAAAGCGCCGGAATTATGACCACTTTCCGTATACAGATACGAAGAAGTAGAATGGTAGTCCACGCCAACCTGATAGTCTGCTTTAACTGAAAAAAAATTTGGCACATACAGTACAAAAAAGGTTATTAAAAGCACTTTTGAGATTTTTTGCATATGTTCAAGAATCACGTATATCTATTGTACAGTAGATAAGCGATAACACGCTATCTTAAAGGTGGCATTGTGAATATATATAAGGTTAGGTACAATATAAAAGCTTGGCGCGTTGGCGAAGAGGAAACGCAGGTGTCTGCAA
>JBJKRW010000020.1:0-43452 GCA_046704445.1 Microgenomates group bacterium | reverse complement strand
TCGGGAACGTATATAAGAGGACAGCATGTATATAATCCGCATGCGTCCGGCCCTTTAACCGACGCGGTCAGTCTCACGGTGATAGGACCCAATGTATATGAGGCGGACCGATTTGCAACTGCCGCCTTTGCCATGGGAACCGACGGAATCGCGTTTATTGAGAAGCTTCGCAATTTTGAAGGATATATGATTACCAAACAAAAAAAAGCCATTTATACATCAGGATTTACCAATTATGTTTTACACTAATACCATGATGAAATTCGTTGATGACTTTTTGAACCGCATCACCATGTACCGGCTTGTATTGTATTACCTTATCGGACTTATTGCTCTGGGGGTAGTTTTCGGATTCTTAGGATTACTTCCGTACAATCCGTATTCTCTTGCCGCCTCGGCTCTTTTTCTTCTCCTGGTAAGCCTTGTTACGAATAAGATCTTCTCACGCGTGTTTAATGCGCCCACCAATGTTGAATCTGTCTATATTTCCGCCTTGATTCTCGCGTTGATCATCACGCCTTTAAGGAGTCTTCACGATTTCGTCTTTTTGGGATGGGCAGCCGTCCTGGCCATGTCTTCAAAATATATTTTTGCCGTAAAAAATAAGCATATTTTCAACCCGGTTGCTATCGCTGTTGCCCTGACCACTTTGGGTTTCGGACAATCGGCAAGCTGGTGGGTAGGCAACGCCCCTCTCATGCCTTTTGTGCTTATAGGAGGACTTTTGATCGTCAGAAAAATACGGAAAGAGGACATGATCTTTGCGTTTATTTTGACCGCTTTTATGACCATTGCATCGTTCGCGGTTTTGAAAGGTTCTCCCTTAACCTCAGTATTCAACAATGTCTTTTTTCATTCTTCTCTATGGTTTTTCGCTTTTGTCATGCTTACGGAACCGTTGACCACACCACCGACCTATGCACTCCAAATTATGTACGGAATATTTGTCGGCATTCTTTTTTCCCCTCAGGTCCACATCGGCACGCTTTACTCAACTCCGGAACTTGCCCTTATTGCGGGTAATATATTTTCGTATCTCGTAAGTCCGAAAATAAAACTTGTTCTGCAACTGCACGATAAAATCAAAGTAGCCGATGACACGTATGATTTTATTTTTCCTCTGGAAAAAAAACTTAATTTTGCTCCCGGTCAATATATGGAATGGACTTTGCCTCACGAGCACAGTGACGACAGAGGAAACCGCCGTTATTTTACCATTGCCTCCTCTCCTACCGAACCCGACTTCAGAATCGGGGTAAAATTTTACCAGCCGGCAAGCAGTTACAAAAAAGCCATGTTGTCTATGGACGGCCAAAAACCTATTGTGGCGGGTCAACTTGCAGGCGATTTTACCTTACCGAAAGACGACTCACAAAAACTCGTATTTGTTGCGGGAGGAATAGGAATTACTCCCTTTAGGAGCATTCTGAAATATCTGATCGATATGAACGAAAAACGCGACATCATAGTTGTCTATTCGAACAAAACCGTATCGGAAATTGCATACGCGGATGTATTAACCAAGGCACAACAGAATCTTTCCGTCAAAGTCATCTATACGCTGACCGACCTCAATGCGGTTCCCGCAGGATGGCAGGGAAAAACAGGACGGGTCAATGACCAAATAATTCGAGAGGAAATTCCCGACTTTTCGGAACGCATATTTTATCTTTCCGGTCCCCATGCCATGGTGGACGGTTTTAATGCTACGTTAAAACAGATGGGCGTTGTTGAAGCGCATATTAAAAAAGATTTTTTTCCGGGATTTGTGTAGTATGCCCCGGATAATCGTATGAAATATTTCATCGCAATACTCATTGTAGGCATGATTGCAGTCGGAGGAATCGTCGTCCGCAACAAGGCGCTGTCCGGTTCCGACATACCGGCAAAAATAACTCCCTCACCTACGCCTCAACAGCCTCTGAATCCGCTTGCCATTCAGGCCATGAGAAACCGGTCATATCCCGGAAGTAAACTCACAATAGAACAAACTCTTGCGCCAGGAAGCAACTATTCCCAGTATATTGCATCTTATCTTTCGGACGGCTTAAAAATATATGCATTACTTACCGTTCCAGACGGAACAATGCCCAAAGGCGGATGGCCCGTCATTGTATTTAATCACGGATATATTCCGCCGGAAATATACAGGACCACAGAACGTTATGTTGCATATGTCGATGCATTCGCACGAAACGGTTACGTGGTATTCAAACCGGATTACCGGGGAAACGGCAACTCTCAAGGCAGTCCGGAAGGAGCATATTACTCCCCCGCATACACTGTTGACGACCTTAATGCCATTTCCTCAATCAAACGATTTTCCAAAGTTAATCCGAACAAATTGGGCGTATGGGGACATTCTATGGGAGGAAATATTACTCTGCGGGATCTTGTGGTCGACCCGAAAGACATTAAGGCCGCAGTCATCTGGGGCGGCGTGGTCGGTTCGTATGACGACCTTATCAATCACTGGCATCACGTAGTTCCCTATCAGCCTTCCCAGAGAGAATTAAACCTTCGCAATCGATTTCGGCAATCTCTTTTTCAGAAATACGGCACTCCGTCAACCGACCCTCTCTTTTGGAATTCAATAGATCCCACATTTTTCCTGTCCGACATCAAAGCTCCGCTTCAACTTCATCAGGGTATGGCAGACGAAGAGGTTCCTCCGGTTTTTTCGGAACAATTGTACGATAAAATGAAAAAACTTGGGAAAAACGTCGAGCTGTTCACCTATCCCGGAGCAGATCACAATATTTCCGAACCCTCATTCAGCATAGCAATGGAACGCTCCGTAAAATTCTTCGATGCATACCTTAAATAAAAATTGCATAAAGTTCAGTTTAAATTCAGAAAAAAATCGTATATTATGCGTTTATTGAATAACGATGATACACACCGTAAAAAAGGCCAATGTTCCTATGCTCCTCGTAATAACAATGGCGTTTCTTTATTTTTTTGTTTTTTCCTACATTACCGTCATCAGGCTTTTGAGTTTTAATGCGCATTATTACGATCTCGGCATCATGGACCAAACCGTATACAATACCTCAAGAGGAAGATTGCTGGAAATGACCCATCCGGATCTGGCACACAATATCGTGCGCTTTGCAATCCATTTCGATCCCATCATGGCAATACTGTCCCCCCTGTATATGATCAATGCGAGTCCTATAGTTCTGTTAATATCTCAAACATTTATTCTTGCTTTAGGCGGTATTGCAATATTCCTTATCGCCCGCAGAGTTTTGAAATCCGAATGGCTGGGAGTACTGTTCGCTTTTTTATACCTTAATTATTATCCGCTGCAGTTGACAAACATGTTTGATTTCCATGCGGTTATTTTTGCCACAACTGCTTTCCTTTTTGCTTTCTATTTTCTTGCCTTTGAACCCTTCAAACGGAAATTGATTAATCCAATTGCTGGTTTTGTGTGTTTGACTATAGCTCTTTTGTCCAAAGAAAACGCCGCATTAACCGTCATTTTTTTGTCGGTTTTTTTTGCTTTTACAAAAAAATATAAAATAAAACATATTGTAGTCGCTATAGCCAGCTTTATCATATTTCTATTCCTTGTTTTTAAACTGATTCCTTTATTTAACGGGGCCGAATCCTTTGCAATCAAATATTATGACTTTGCACACCCGATCAATCTGATACGCCGTCTGTTTTCGGCGGACAGTTTGAAATATGTAATGACGCTTTTGTTCCCATTCGGATTTACGTCTCTTTTTGCCCCGACACAGCTTTTGATCGCTCTGCCGGAATTTCTTCTCAATCTGTTGTCTTCGAATCCCAACATGAGACAAGTATATTTTCATTTCACGGCCGTCCTCACTCCTTTTATTGCGATTTCCGCAATCTACGGATTTAACACGATTAAAAGATTCTTCCGAAAGAAACCCAAAATTATTTTTACGCTTATCATCCTGCTTGTCATCTGCAACATATGGAATAACCTCCAATTCGGAATGGGAAACTACAAGCTTGCCAAGATCAATTGGAACACATTGCAGGAAGTGCAATACTGGCGTAAACAATTGAAAAATGACCAGATAAAAATTTCCACCACAAGCACCATTTCCCCGTTCTTCACGGAACGGGAGTATTTTTACAACTTTCTCTATGACCCTGCATATGACCAGATGGGAGAAACCACAGATGACGTATCCAAAAACATCGGAAATTACGAAAAAGCGGATTACGTAATTATTCTGGCCAAAGATATTCCCCAAAACAATTCACTCATTCAAAAATTTTACAACGCTCTAAAACAGGACCAAAACTTTTCGCTTATCTCAAATCAAAACGGTGTCGAGGTATATAAAAAAACGACCTCATGAACTGACAGGCAGGATAACCGTAAATGTCGTTCCTTTTTTCAAGGTACTCTCCACGCTAATCGAACCATGGTGAAGATCAATAATCTTTTTGGCGATGGAAAGCCCAAGTCCGTATCCGGACGCAACGGATTTAGAACGGGCGGAATCTGCTCTGAAAAACCGGTCAAAGATGTGGGGAACGTCTTCTTGATTCATTCCGATCCCCTGATCCCTTACGGAAACTTTCACCATACCGTCGGTTCTTTCCGCAAAAATATCGATATGTTTGTTTTTAGGACTGTATTTAATCGCGTTATCCAGCAAGATCACGAACAGATCGGTCAGCTCGAACTTTTCTCCTTTGAGTGTGTGATCTTTTACGCGGGTTGTTATACTGATTTGTTTTTGTTTGGCCATCGGCTCAACCCTACGAATAGCTTCCTTGATGACCGCCGACAATGACACGATAGACATTGTGACGAAGCTGTTCGGTTTCTGGAACTGAGCAAGCTGCAGAAGCTCTTCAGAAAGAGACTGCAACTTATTGACATCGGTAATATTTTCCCTGAGTAAGCCCTTTGTTTCCTCAAGGGTTAACGCCTTATTCCGAAGCGCGACTTCAAGTGCTGTTTTCATTGAAGTCAACGGTGTCCGCAATTCATGTGAGGCGTCGCTGATAAAGCGGTTTTGCTCCTCAACCATTTCCTGAATCGGCTTCAAGGTTTTTCCTGCCAATAAATAACCTAAGCCTCCTGAGATGACGAAAATTGACGCATTTATGATTACCAAAAATATGACAATGCGTCGTTGTGTCTCTGCGGTAAGATCGGCATCTATACTGACCGAGTGATGCGGTAACGGCTGTCCGTATATTGTGACTCCATACAGTTCCCGTTCAATCCGTATACGCTGCACGTTTGCGAACCGTGCAACTTCTCTGGTAAGCGCCTTATAGATTACGAACGAAAAGGTAATGCTCACGCACATGATGATAAGAAGATACCAAGCGGTAAGTTTTAACCGGGCGTTATTAAACATACGTTATTCCCCTATTTTATAACCAAATCCTCGTACCGTATGGATAAGCGGTTTTTCACGGTGAAAAGGGCTATCGATTTTATTCCGGAGATTCCGTATATATACTTCCACGGTATTGGGAAGAATATCCGCGTCATAATCCCAAACATGCCCTATGATCTGATCTTTTGTAAGAATTCTTCCGGCATTTCGCATCAAATATTCAAGCAACGAAAACTCTTTGCTTGAAAGTTTTATATATGTTCCGTTCCGTTCTACCTGGAACTGTTTCGGATCAAGAGTAAGATCCTCCACTTTCAGCACCGGGTCAAGAACGGTTTTTGGCCTTCTGCCCAACGCCCGAACTCTTGCAAGAAGTTCTTCGAATGAAAACGGCTTGGTCAGATAATCGTCGGCTCCCGAATCCAACCCTTCTACCTTGTCTTTAATCTGCCCCCGCGCGGTCAGAAGAATAATCGGTGTATGAATACGGTTTTTTCTTAACTCCTTGCATATGGTGATTCCGTCCATCTCCGGAAGCATGATATCAAGAATAATCGCGTCATAATCCTCTGTTGAAGCCATGTCAAAACCGTCATTGCCGGAATAGGTAACGTCCGCAGCATAACCTTCCTGTTCAAGCCCTTTCTTGATTGCATTGGCAATCCGATGCTCATCTTCCACTATGAGGATTCTCATAGACTGATTATATCCCATATACTGAAAAATAGCTGAAAATTAAGGGGAACTTAATTTGACCTTTGCAATGTCATTATGATATGGTATACTTGGAGATAGTTAATTTCAGGATTGTTAGACTGCGTTATTTCCGATTCAGCTTTAACACTTCTTGAGAACATTTATTCAATCAGAGGGGGTGAAAGTATTTCATGGATAACAAAAAACTTTATGTTGGCAATCTGCCGTGGTCTGTAACCAGTGACACGCTTCGAGAGATGTTTGCATCGTTCGGAGAAGTTGTCGACGCGGTTGTCATTTCCGACAGAATGTCAGGCAGGTCAAAAGGATTCGGTTTCGTTACCTTTGCGACCGAAGAGGCAGCAGGAGCTGCGACTCAACAGATGCACGAAAAAGAAGTTGAAGGACGAAAAATCGTCGTCAACGTCGCACGACCAAAAGAAGAACGCAGGCCGGGCGGAGGATTCGGAGGCGGAAGAAGAGGATATTAAAAAAGAAACACTATCCAGTTTGTGTGCGTATTGCATTCAACGGATAGTGTTTTTTTAAAGCTGTATAATAAAAATGCCTATATGAAATCCTTTTCCCCTATCAGGTTTATTCTAAGTATATCCGTATGTTTTCTGGCGGGAGGAATCGGCTCCGCATTTACAATCAGCTCAATTCCTACCTGGTATGCAACGCTTCACAAGCCTTTTTTTAATCCGCCAAACTGGTTGTTCGGACCCGTCTGGTCTTTGCTTTACTTCTTAATGGGGTGCGCTCTTTACACGATATGGATTGCGCATAAAAAGAAAAAAAACAACGCATATATATACTTTTTCATTCAGCTTTTCCTTAACGCGGGATGGTCCGTTATTTTTTTCGGAATGCGCCTGCCTTTTTTTGCGCTTCTGGATCTCATTCTGTTATGGATATTCGTATTGCTGTCAATCCGAGAATTTTTCCGTATTGATAAGCTCTCAGCGACTTTGCTGATTCCTTACCAGCTGTGGATCAGTTTTGCCGGAGCTCTCAATATTGCAATCGTCGTTCTCAATCGATAACCTTATCTGACCGTTTTAATAAATTTTGATTTCGCGAAATCAACGAGGAATTTGGACAAGGTGAAATAGAAGAATGGAAGCACAATAATAAAATATCTCAGATATGGCGCCTGTGCGCCAAGATAAATGAGATAGAGAACCGGCATTATTGCTACAAGAAACGGAAGCATGAACTGCTTTTTTGAGAATAAACGGAACGCAGTCAACAAAGAAACAAAAAAACTGATCGGCCACAATATGTTCCAGACTTCTCCTCGAATAACGGCATTGCTTCCCCACCAGCTTTTATAAAAACCGGTCAGATACAATAACAGGGAGGCAAACGGTATATCGGTGATTGAGTGAGTCAACCAGTATTTTAATATTTTTAACTGAAAAAATACGATATTAAACAATCCCCCCTTGTCGATAAATGTTTTGACATACGTCAGAGAAAAAACCAAGAAGGCAATAATAAAATGCATGATAAATTTTTTCACGTTAAATTTTTTTAACCAAAATTGATATCCGTATATCACAAGCAGAAAAAAAGGAATGGAGCCCCAGAATTTTGATGACGCCCAAAGAGCCAACATAACCCCCGACAAAAACACGTGTCCGTCGTAGAAAAAAACAATCATGAAGTAAAGAAGAAAAAATACCGCCTGACCGAGTTCAAACGAAAAATCTCCCGAAATCATCAGAGGTAACGGCCCAACAGCAAGGAGAAATGAAGCAAGAGCTGCCACAGAAATAGATTTGTAAATTTTTAACCCCAAGAAATATGAAATCACAATGTACAGAATACCGAGCAATATCTCAAGATAATAAGGATTACGAAATAACAGAATAGTATATCCGTATAAATATTTGAGAAACGGCGTATGCTGAAAATGATATTGAGTGGGATCCGCTCCCTTTACATAGAGATATCCCGAAGCGATATGCAAATCTCCGTCAGACAACATATATCTTTGGCCGGGTACATAATACGGTATATCCTGTGAATGAAGGTATTCCCGGACCAAAGATGTTTTGAACGTATACGAAAACATATACCGTTTAAAAATAAGCAATGAGAAGATATACAAAACTATCAAACACGTGACGATAACTATTGAATATACAACCAGAGAATTACCTTTTTTTTTGATTTTAGCCATATCAGCGAATAATTATACATGAGCTGACGGGATACAATACTGAAGTCATTCCGGCCGTTCAACGGCAAATTCCGACATAAAATTCCCTTTTTCGTACACCGCACAATATGAAACCTCGGCGTGACCTTCGGAAAATACAAAAGGAAGAACGAATTTCAACTCGGCCAAAAGATGATCCAGGGAAAGAATCTGTTTTTGATTTAACCATACAAGCTCACCGTCTTCCAGGTTTTTCCTTACCGTTCCCGATGCATAGTCCGCAACAAGCAAATGAAAATAAAACTCTTCGGCGAGATCTTTAAGATATGCATTACCGTGAGCTTTTATCCGGATGTTTTTTATGGTCAAACCCGTTTCTTCCAGAATCTCTCTTTTTGCACACGCAAACAGCCCTTCGTTAAACTCACGGTGACCTCCCGGAGCCATCCAAACATCCGGCAATATACGCTTATTCTGTTTTCTGTGCAACATCAGATACTTATTGCCTTTTTTCACAAAACACTCGAGTGTCACGGAAATATTTCTCTTTTTCATGGTTTGATTGTTTATCAATCAAATTACAGTATACTAAAACAGTGTAAATTGATTAACCGATATAATAGAGAAATATGTATGCTGCTTATGTTGTCGCTGATTTGAAAAAAATGTACAATGCCGCGAAGTCCGCTTCCGCAAAAAATTTTTTTAAGGCGTTTAAAGGCGGATACGGCGAAGGTGATGAATTCTGGGGTATTAGCGTTCCGAATATTCGAACAGTTTCAAAAAAATACAAGGGCATGGAATTGAAGGAGATCGAAACACTGTTAACGAGTCCTGTCCACGAAATCCGCATGTGCGGGTTATTTATTTTGGTCAAACATTACCGCTCCGAACCGGAAAAAACCTATGCGTTATATATGAAACACATGCATTATATCAACAACTGGGATCTTGTCGATCTGACCGCTCCCCATATTGTAGGCGCATATCTGGAAGATAAAGATAAAACAATTCTTTATGAACTTGCCCATTCAAAGAACCTATGGGAACGCAGAATTTCCATACTGTCTACATATCATTTCATAAAAAAAGGCCGACCGGGTGAAGCCCTCAAGATTGCAACCATTCTGCTCCGTGACTCTCACGATCTGATTCATAAAGCGGTTGGGTGGATGCTGAGAGAAATCGGAAAACGCTGTTCAATGGAAAAAGAGGAAGAGTTTCTGCTCCGTAATTGTACCCAAATGCCCCGTACAATGCTGAGATATGCAATCGAACGGTTTCCCGAACGGAAAAGGCAATATTATTTAAAGCTTGAATAAACGCACTCCATTTTAATCCGTCATTTGTTTGCGGATTACGGTGAAGGCGTGGAGCTCGGCAACGGAGGCAGGGAAAAATCTTTGACTTCGGTAACTTGAGTAATGGTATTACTCGATTTATCCCACAAACCCCGTAAACGGATTCTGTCATGTACCTGAATTTCGTTTTGGGTCAGCAACTGCTCTTTCCTGTTAATATATCTCGCAGAAGATGAAACCGTAACGGTCTGGTTTCCCCGCCGTACCGTTTCTACGGTCCACGTGTTTCCGTTCATTGCCGACACCGTCCCGAAAAATACGCCCCGGAACTTCATTACGGATAGATTCCTCACCATACTTGCATGTATAATAGAGTCGGAGTCATCTGAAAATGTTCCCCATACGTTTACATTGTCTCCAACGGAAAGTTCGGCAAGAGATGATTTTCCCCAATAGTGTCTTCTGAATCTTGTATCCGTATCTGTCTGAACCGTATAGGTTTTGCCGTTCTTTGTTACGGTAAAGTTCTGATCACTCACCGTTGTTACCACGCCGTTTACTATTTTCGCGTTCTTCACTCCCACAAGCTGTTGGATGCTTTTGCGCAGATCAAATTTCTCCTGCTTTAACTCTTTTCCGGTTTGTTTTACCTGAGTTCTTTCGTTTTTTACCGTCTGACTCAAGAATCTGGATCTGTCATTATCCGCACGAACCGGAGTTGTGATAAAAATTGCCGCCGAAAGTCCTCCGGCAAGAATGAATGATAAAAATACTTTCGACATAGGATTGAATTGAATTTATTTTTCTAACTGATACTATGCACCGGCAAATAAAAAGTTCCGTTATTGCGCATTAGCGGGCGCATTATAATAAACCGTCAAGTCTCTTTCAGACGAATTACCCGTTGCGTCATTTGCTACAATCACGATGGGATTGTCTCCATCCTCAAGATTGAGGGTGGTGGAGAAATTTCCCCGGGCGTCCGCCTTCAACGCCGCGTCGTTGACAAACACTTCCGCATTTGAAATGGTTTTGCCGCTTACCGTGATCGGAGAAGAGGTTTGTGTTGAGCCGTCCTGAGGAGAATACACGTTAAGCATAATTTGGTCCACTCGTTTTACGCCTGTATTTATCATGGGACTTGCCGACGTATTGCTTGGAGAATTCGTCTTCGTCGTAGCTGTATTATTACTTTCTCCCGAGGAAACGCCTGCCGGCCGGCTGGATTTCGTTCTATATCCTTTATACGCAACCAGTCCGCCAACAAGGACTGCCAATACTACAAGAAATACAAGTTCTTTTTTCATATCTTATATATAACTAATAATGCTCCGTTTTAATCCTGTGCCAGTGATGAAATATTGCCCGTACCCTGTTTTTTATTTTCGGAAAATTTCTGACCAGTGTGTATGCCACTATACAAAAACTGACACACCCGACGACAGCCAACACCACAAAAATCTTCGGCGTTTCCTGATAAAATGTGATCATCGTGTCAAAGAAATATTTCCTGATAACGATTTGGTCTTCTTTAAACAGATCAAACATATCCAGGGTTTTTTCTTCCTCAAGAATCTCAATAAGAATCTGCCCCGAAAACAATACCAGAAGAACCGACAATACAATACCAAACAGTTTTAATATGAGCGTCATGACGGTATGTGTTGCTTCATACCGGTACATCGCTTCAATAATTTTCCGTTCTATTGCCGGTTTTTTAGTTTTTCTCATAGCGTAAATTCTTCATCTGTAACCTGATCCTGTGAATCATTGTTTTTACCGTATTGAGAGGCCTCTTTACCGATTGCGCTATTTCCTTATACGAATATCCCTGAATAAGAAGCTCCAGGATCCGGCGATGTTCGGCGGGAACCGTCTTGAGCAGTGAATCATAGTTATCTCTGTAAACCTCCTCAGATTCGTCGACAATTCTCATGTCGTCATTCAGCGTAACCGTCTGTTTATGGGAGCGGTAATACATTTTTAGTTCGTTTTTCGCGATCTGATAAAGATAGGGTAAAATAGGCCGTTCCTGATCAAACCGTTGAATAGCCTTATAAAAACTGAGAAACGTGTTTTGAACTAGATCCTCACTTTCTCCCTTATCAAATAATTTTGCTCTTATATATCGATGAATTACATCGGTATATTTTTTAACCACCTTTTCAAAATAATCCAACTCGCCGTTTTTTATTTTGATGATAATTTCCTTATCGCTTAGTGTCATCTTCTTATTATATTCCTTTGCATAATCGGTCGGTTTTCTTATGATACAATTATGCAATGAAAAGCGGTAAAGTTTTACTTATAGGAAGACCAAACGTAGGAAAATCAACGTTTGTGAACAACCTCATAGGCCAAAAAGTGGCAATTACCTCACCCAAACCTCAAACCACGCGTTTTCCCATACGCGCAATGTATGAGGATTCACGCGGCAGGATTATTTTTGTCGATACTCCGGGTATTATCGGAAAAACCGAAGACTCGCTTTCACAGAAAATAAACCAGAAGACCCTGCAGACTTTAAACGAAAAAGTCGATCTCGTTATATACATGATTGATCATACGCGCAAACGGGATTTTGAGGAAGCCAGAGTCATCGGGTTAGTACGTCAGCTTAAACATCCGAAAATCCTTGTCATTAATAAAGTGGATGACCAAAAGAAAACGTTTCTTCCCCAATACCGTTTTCTTGAAGACGAATTTAAACTGGTTTATCAAATTTCAGCCCTGCACAAAACGCATTTTACGCCGCTCCTGGATAAAATTTTCGAACTGTTGCCGGAAAAGTCCGAAGAGGAGATCGACCGGGAGTTTCACGAAATTAACAGATCGGGGTATCCCCTGTTGAACCTCGACAGCAAAACATTTATTTCCGAACTCATAAGAGAAAAGGTTTTTCTCATGATGGGCGAAGAAATTCCGTATACCACCACTGCGGTCGTTGACGAAATTACCGAAAGGACCAACGGAATCATGTATATTAAAGCACGAATTCTGACTACGAATGACCGGTACAAAAAAATGCTTATCGGCCATGACGGAAGAAAAATAAAAGAAATAGGAAGCTTTGCAAGAAAAGAAATCGCGCTGGCAATCAATAAAAAAGTGTTTCTTGACGTAACCGTTGTTACCGATCCCCACTGGCAGGAAGAATATTACTCTTAACCCGTCTTTATACAAAAATTTTTACTCTTTCGAGACATTCATTTTTTCCCAGAATTACCATGGATTCGTTCAGAGGAGGCGTCCTTTTTTTCCCCGTAATTGCAACGCGGAGTGTCATAAAAAAATCTCCTGTCTTTACCTTAAGTTTCTGAGCCAATGCCACAAGTTTCAGATTCATCTCTTCGACGCTCCATGGTTCAAGTTTGGACAGCACGTCATAGATCTCAGACAGTAATTGTTTTTTTGACGAGAGATCCTGTTCGTACGAGCCGGGTTTTTTGAAAAAAAATTCACATAGGGGCATATAATCGGAAAGTTTCTTGATCCTCTCCCGGATAAGAGGAATTGTTTTCGCGACAATTTCCTCCGGTAATTTTTTATCACTATAAAACTCAAGAATCCTGGACTGCAGATTTTTTACGGGAAGTTCTCTTATGTATTCGCCGTTCATCCATTCCAGCTTATGGATGTCAAAAATCGGCGCAACCGCTTTTATATCTTTTAATTCGAAGAGCTTCGTAAATTCGTCCATTGAAAACTTTTCCTTGCCGTCCGGATGAGTCCACCCCATCAACGCAAGATAATTAAGAATGGCCGACGGCAAATATCCTTGTTCCCTATACCAGGAAACACTTGTGTGTCCCTGACGTTTTGACAATTTTGATTTGTCCGGATTCCGAAGGATGGGGGTATGAAACGTAAACGGCTTGTCCCATCCAAAAAATTCGTAAAGGAGCTCATGTTTCGGTGATGAAGGAATCCATTCTTCTCCCCGCACCATATGTGTAATCTGCATAAGATGATCATCGACAACAACCGCAAGGTGATACGTTGGAAATCCGTCTGATTTCAAAAGTACCTGGTCGTCGATAATATTAGAGTCAAACGATATTTCACCCCGTATTTCGTCTTTTACCGTTATTGTTATATTTTTTGGTACTTTGAGTCGAATAACCCATTGCTCGCCATTCTTCAATCTATTCTCCACGTCTTCTTTTGATAAAGTTCGGCAATGTTTATCATACATGGGAATTTTTTCTTCTTTCTGCATCCGGTTTCTCACTTCTTCTAACCGCTCTTTCGTGCAAAAACAATAATAGGCGTGATCGTTTGTAATGAGTTCCAATGCATATTTTTTATAGATCTTCAGCCGTTCTGATTGTCTATAGGGACCGTAACTTCCCTTTTTTCTTGGACTCTCATTTTCAGTCAACCCGAACCAATCCAGAGATTCAAATAGTTTCTGTTCCGCATCCGCAACAAACCTGTTTCTGTCCGTATCCTCAATACGCACTATAAAAGCGCCGTTATTTTTATTTGCAAACGCATAGTCAAACAGCGCTTGGTACACGGTACCTATGTGCGGATATCCCGTTGGTGACGGCGCGATTCTTGTCCTTACCATAACATAAAACATTATATACTATTCTCATATGATCGAGTTCAAATTTTGCCCCCGATGTACGAAACCGCTGAAAAAAACATCCGACAGACTCATTCATTGCGATCAATGCGGATTCCATATATACCTCAGTCCTGCACTTGCCAATGCAATCATCATCGAAAACAAAAAAAAAGAAATCCTGCTGGTCAAAAGAAAATTTTCTCCTAAAAAAAATTACTGGGACCTTCCCGGCGGATTCATCGAATACAATGAAACGGCAGAAGAATCGATCATAAGGGAAACCCGCGAAGAACTCCATATCGGACTTACGAATTTCAGGTATTTCAAATCATACATCGGTCATTATCCCTACAGAAACGTTGATTACATCACGTTGGGAATTGTATTCGTCCTGAAAGACTTCGGAGAGAATATCCGGATCGACGACGATGTATCCGCATATGCATATTTTTCGCATTCGAATATCCCGTTTGAAAAACTGGCATTTGAACCGATACGGAAAGCTCTAGAGGATTATTTATCTTCTTTTCAGAAACTTGACCGCACCAAACGCGGCACATAGTACGGGTAAAAGGAGAATGTTCAAATATTTAAAAGCATTTTTCATGTTGGCCGAAAGCTCAGGCAAAGGATAGGTTGTGACCTGTCTTTGATTGATCCCCGCAAGCGCCCCCTGTGACGCAAAATCATTTGCCGCATTCAGGACAAACGCAAGATTGTCGGAACTGTTTCCGAGAAATTGTTGGAGAATAAATCTCGATGAAGGAATAACCAATACTTCGCCTCCGCTTGAATTTTTCGCGAGTGCGGTTATGATGAACTGCTTTAAATCCTTCTGTTGCGGATTGGGAATCTGCTGAGGATCCAGGATATAATTTTGACTCTGATCCCATGAGGTTTTGGTAGTCTTAACCAACGCTTCATCTGTTATGCCCGGACGTTTTTCCAGACTTAACGAAGAAACCCAGGGATAGGTCAGTTGCGTAATATTGGAAAAGTAGGATGAACTGTTACTGAATTGGGTGGCCTTAACCCAAAAAGGATAGGGGGTAAGAAACGACACATAACTGTTTCCGAAATTTACGAGCTGTGCGCTGTTGGACAACACAAGATCGGTATTCACCCTGATCCCGTAACTGTCCAGAAGAGAAAAAAGATTATTGTCCGACGGCATGGTATTTAAATTACCGTCAACCCAAACACCGTCCACAAAAAATATCACCTTTCCTTTATTTTGTATATAATCTTTCAGTGCGTTGACTGCTTTTTCGTCAAATTTTTTTTGATCCGTATCAAACACCAGTACCGTTTTGTATGAAGGATCTATTTTGGTAGTCGCGGACTGTGTGGAAACATCAATATAATCTATTGTAAACTGCTTCTGAAACGTCTGTTTGAACGAAGCCAGATCATCGTTATTGGGATCAAAGCTTTGGGTTTTACCCATCACCGCAATTTTGATCTCGCTTTTATTGGTCAGTTTGTAGATGGAGGCGGTAAGGTTATACTCCAAGCTGTTCAAGTCGGTAACCTGAGGAATAACCTCTTTTTTTCCGCCGTATGAAAGTACAATGCCGAAATACGACGCGGTTACCGCATATTTATCCTGTTCAAGTTGCGAAAACTGGAGTTGAGGCAGATCTGCTTTTGCTTCCGTATCAGCCTGCGAATCCGTCTTGGGATCCAAAATGCTGACATGAACTTTTCCCTGATTTGCGCGCTGATACTCATTCAGAAGATCCGTAACATCGTTTTTAAGGGGAATAAGCCTGCTTGGAAGATCGGAGGACGCAAAAAATTTTATCGTTACGATATCGTCAAGATTTCTCAGGATTTTTTCAGTAGCGGGAGCCAGTGAATAAGCTCTTCCGTATGAAAGATCCGCGCGAAATGAAAACGGCATTAAAAGAACATTGGCAACAATAAATATCGCAAAAATGAGTACATAGATCGCAGGCAGTTTTAAGGACTGCAGTCGAAACAGCTTTATCAGATTAAGATTCCGGATTTTCAACATGCTATTTATCCTCGCTTTTCCAACTGTATAACGGTCAAAAACATAAAAACAAATGTTGCGCTGACAAAGTAAAATAATGACCTAAGGTCAACTACGCCTTTTACGAAATTCTGCAGATGATACAACGGAGTAAAGTACGTCAACATATCAAGAACGGATCTCGGCAGCACACTTGCCATGAAGTCGGAGCCGAGAACTATACACACAAAAAGCACAACTACCGACATCAGAAATGAAACAACCTGATTTTTGGTCTGCGCGGAAAAGAACAGGCAGATGCTCAGAAAAAAAAGAGCCAGAAGAATCGTGCCCAGATAACCGACCATGACTTCCGGGAAATACATCTTTGTCAAAAATGCCAGAGATATCGGCAAACTCAAGGTAAGGGCCAGTCCTATGCACATGACCGTAGACAACGCCAGGAATTTTGCAACAACTACCTGGGTTTCCGAAACGGGTAAAGTCAGTAGAACTTCGATGGTATTCGTTCGCTTTTCCTCGGACAGGGCACGCATTGCCAAAGCAGGTACAAATATCAGCAAAAGCCACGGTAACACGTTAAAAAAAGGCCGCATCGAAGCCGACCCTACAACGAAAATATCCTTTACGTACAGAAAGTTTGCGAAAACACCGAACAGCACCAGAATAATGTATCCTATCGGGTTGTTCAGATAATAGTTGAGTTCTTTTTTGTATAAGGTAAACATTGTTATTTGACCAATTTTTTAAATAATTTTTCGACCGAACCTTTTCCTCTCGGTTTGGTACCGTCGTACACGACCCTTCCCTTATTGATGATTATCAGTCTGGTAGCAATATCCTCGATTTCCGAAAGAATGTGTGTTGAAAAGAGAATAGTCTTTTTTTTTGAATGTTTCCTGATCAGGTCCTTAATCTTATCCTGTTCTATAGGATCCAGGCCTGACGTGGGTTCGTCGAGAACAAGAATGGGAGGATCCGACAAAAGAGCTGCGGCCAAACCCACTCTTTGTTTATACCCCCTGGAGAGTTCCTCGATTTTTGTTTCAAACATTTCGTCAATCGCCACCTGTCTTATTACCTCTTTTAAATTGGATGCTTTTTTCAGCTCCGAAACAAACTCAAGATATTCCTTGACTTTTGCCTCGAGGTAGAGAGGATTATTTTCCGGAAGATATCCCGTACGCTTCAAAACCTCAATGCGGTTTTCTATCGGATCAAAACCGTCTATACGTACCGCACCTGCCGTGGGAGTGAGATACCCCAAAAGCAAACGCATCGTCGTTGTTTTCCCCGCACCGTTGGGGCCGAGAAAACCGATAATGTCGCCTTCTTTCGCTTTGAAACTTATGTTATCCACCGCAAGTTTAAATTGTGTATCGGACCGCGACTGTCCTCGTGCAGGAAATTGTTTCGAAACCTTTTCCAGGGAGATCATAGTCTACAGGTATATCAAAAACGCCGGTGAATCGCAAGAGTGAAAACATATGAAAAACCACAGCGGATCAATAAAATAAATTCAGGACGGTTCCTCGCGGGTTTTCCGCAGTTGCCGAACTCATTTCTTTTTGTCCTGACAGATCATAAACATGTACTTGTCCTTTGCTGTCATATGCATATTCTCCCCCGTTATAATCCACGTAGAATACCGAGGACTGAGGAAGATCATACGAATTTCCGGCCGCATCAATCATCCACAGATTGCTGACAATTGTGTTATTGCGAAGCCACACTAATTTTTTCAGATTAGATCCCGTTCCGGATTTTACGAGTTGGTTCGTAAAAGAATCAATCGAATACTGATAAAGATTCCCTCCTTTCCCGTATAACACCCTGTTTCCGTCGGGAGCGGCGGCATAAAGAGTATGTACGTCGTCCAGCGTAACAATTTCTTCTTCTGTTCCTTCAAAGACTTTATTGAAATACACCCGGTCAAGTTTTGTCGTTAAAGGGTGATTTCCGGAAAATGACGTTACCGCCATAAATATAAATTTGCTCGAATCATCCCATATAAGCGGACCGGTTATCAAAGACGGGCTTACCGTGTCGTTTAATCTGTGGGAAGTAACATCATATCCCCGTTGAGTCTGCAATACGTAAAGACTCAATCCGTTGTATACATGGGCAAGATATAAACCGTTGGGAGAAAACGCCATGGATTCCGCATACTTCAATGACTGTCTTTCATCGGTCACCGTACACGAATCGGTCAATAGGTCATAGAGTGCAATTTTACCGTCGCTAAATACATTTTTTTGAGCAAGTACCTCCTGCTGCCACCCCTGGTTTTGCGCGGCCTGATTATCATCCGGGACTACGAAAGCGAGTTGCGTACCGTCGGGTGAGCGCGCAAACATACCGTCATAATAATCAAGGGGAACTACGCTTTTTCCTCCGCAATTCATCGGATGTGTCACCAAATTGGAGCCGTCGGGATCAATGGTTTCAAACACGCCGCTCGTGTAGAGCAGTAATCTTGACGACCAATCCAATTTTGACCGGTTGACTGACTGAGCGGGAGTAGGAGTCAGCTGTTGCAAAAGCGAATCAAACGAGAGGGTAAAAAGTGTTTTTCCGTTCCGGTCTTCGACCTGAATAATTCCCGAATTTTCCCCTAACCGGGCATAAGAACTTGCCAATGGCGGAAGATTTACCAGAACCGTCTTCTTGCTCAAGTCGGTAAATGTCTGGGTATTCGTATCAAAATTCGCGGGAAAATCCCCGAATAATAACGGGATAAAGACATATTCAAATTCCGTCTGATTCAAGAGAATTCCCAATGAGTTATTGCTGAAAAAAGTCATATCCACGGGGTCGGACCGCAACGAGCCTATATTCGCAATCGTGTTATTTGCGAGTGAATATACATATACAGACTTTCCGATAACATATGAGGCAAATTTTCCTGACGCGGAAATATACGCGCGCAATGCCTGATTACATGACGGAAGTTTTTGAATGTATAACTTTCTTTCTGTTGTTGTTGCAATTACCTGACAATCGATACTGTACCCCAAACCGGAAATTTTTTCTCCCGTATCGACAGGCTTCAGGGTAGGACTTAACGCAGATGCAGGTTGAAAAGATGATTCCGTTTTATTTTGTGGCGGTACGGGACTCTTGCCGAGCGCGGAAAACATGACTATTCCCGCGACAATAAACAAAAATATCGTAGATACGGCAAGAATAATGAGTCTTCTGTTTTTTTGGTCAAGAAGAAATGATCTCAATTGTAATTTAAAATCCGGCGACTGATTTTCCTCCATTATCTACACTATACACAGTTTCTCCTGCCTGTTCAATCATCAGGACATGCTGCCGCCCGACGGCATTTATTTTTTCAATGAAGCAAAAGTTTTTTCCACAACGCCCCAATCCATATTCTGAAAAAAAGCATCAATATATCCTCCGCGTGCGGCGCCGTAATCGATAAAATAGGCATGCTCGTACGTATCCAGCGCAACCACAGGAGTTGCCTCCCATACCGGATATGAATTTTGGGCGTCTCCCAGATAATTAAAAAGCCGTTGTTCCCTGTGATTCCACGCGGTCCACACCCATCCCCGCGCCGCGACGCCTGTTGCTTTCATATCTCTTTTGAAAGTTTCAAACGTCCCGAAATCTTTTTTTATCTGTGTCATGAACTCTCCCGCGGGTTCACCGCCTTTTCCTCCAAGATGACCGAAGTACAGCTCGTGGTTTACCACACCTCCCCACGCAAAAGTCAGGTCCACTTTCAATGCCCGCAGCATTGAATAGGTTTGATTTGCCTTTGCATAATCTTCATCGGTTAACTTTGTCAACCGCTCCATAACCTCGTTATACTTGTTTACATATCCGTTGTACAGTTTCAAGTGTTCCTCAACGGTTTTCTTTGATATACCGTTCATGCCGTAAATGGTTTGGGAAAAAGTTTTTGCGTTTAGCTTGATAAAATTCATAGGATTATATAATTCCCTTTCGGGAACAACGTATAACTATTACTTATACAGTAATAATTAATTGTAAAAGTATTTTATGCCGTTGTCAATCAAAGATTATTTACCCTTAATCAAATCTTTTCTTTTCTTGAGAGTAAGCTCAAAGGATTTTCTGATTCTCCATTCTTCAATATGCTTATGGTTTCCGGTTAATAATTCGCGGGGAACGCGTTCCTTTCTGAACACTTCAGGCCTCGTGTACTGGGGATATTCCAAAAGCTTAACTTTCTTGACTCCTTGATTCTGCAGAGTTACCAAAATTCCTTTTTTTCCCAGAAGAGCAATCAAACGGGATACGTCAATTTCGAAAAAACTTTCCAGTTTGGTAGCCGCATCTTTTTTTAACACGCCGGGAACCAGACGCACGACCGCATCGGTAATTGCGGACGCGGTAATTTCCCCGCCGGTCATAACAAAATCACCAAGAGATATTTCTTCGTCGATATACTTATTAATCCGCTCATCCACTCCTTCGTAGTGCCCGCAAATCAATACCAGGTGATCAAGTCTGGAATACTGAAAGGCTTTTTTTTGGGTGAACAATTTTCCTTTTGCCGACGTAAGTACCGTCTTTCTTTTGAACCTGCTTTGTCCGTCTGATTTTATTGCGTCTTTTAATGCGCGGTACAACGGTTCCATTCTCAAAACCATTCCCGCTCCTCCGCCATACGGACGGTCGTCCACCGATCCGTATCTGTCTACCGCGTAGTCACGAAGATTAATGTATTCCAGATCCACCAGCTTTTTGTCGACTGCCCGCTTGACAATGCTCTCATCAAAAAAACCCCTGATCATTTGAGGAAAAAGAGTAATAATCGTTATTTTTCTTATGGCTTTTGGCATACGCGTTAGGTAGACAAAATTACAAAACCAACCATCATGGTTCCTCCACCGATAATCATTCTCCAGGTCATCGGCTCTTTTAATATAATTCTTCCGAGAAATCCTGCGGTAAGAGGTAAGGTCAAGGAAGCCATTGCAAGCGCAAACGCACTCGTACCTTTCTGTATCCCGCTCACATAGAATACCTGCGCCAGAAACCAGGAACTTACTCCCAATACGACCAGAACGATCCATTCGGTTACAGTCAATTTCTGCCTCAAAAAAACAAATGCGGGAAGATAAAACGCGGAACCGATAAGCGACGTGACAGCGGAGATGAATACCGGGTTCTGGTTGGGAAAAAATTTGCGGATGAGTATGAATTCCCATCCCCAAAGGAATTCGGCTATAATTACGTAGAGCAATCCGATCATATATTAATCAAATTATAGCAATCCATGGTTAAAAAAGCCATTTTAAGATTTATAACCTTCTATCAGAAAACTTCTTTTTTCCATGGATATATATTCCGGATGTTCTTTATGACGGATAAGATTTGCAGGTTCACGCCGACCTGCTCCCGCTATACCTACCTGACGGTTGAAAAATACGGTGCCGTAAAGGGTTTACTCCTTGGTTTAAGACGAATAGTACGCTGCCATCCCTGGAACAAAGGAGGATATGATCCTGTCCCTTGATTTTTATAGTCCTCCGGTATTATAATATGGATTAGCACTCAAATTACTTGTTTGCTAAAATAAACCTATGCAGATGAATTATCAACCGCCTGAAGATCAGGGAGATCCGTTGGAAAAGTATACGGTCAACCTGACAAAACAGGCAAAGGAAGGAAAGATCGACCCGGTTATCGGAAGGGATGAAGAAATCCGCCGGGTTATCCAAATCCTTTCACGAAGAACAAAAAATAACCCCGTGCTCTTGGGTGATCCGGGTGTGGGAAAAACCGCAATTGTCGAAGGTTTGGCTCAACGCATTGTGGATGGCGACGTACCTGATACCCTGAGAAATAAACAGATTTTGGTTCTGGATCTTGCGGGCATCCTGGCGGGAGCGGCTTTCCGCGGAGAGTTTGAACAGCGCTTGAAAAAAATTCTTGTATCGGTGGAAAAAGCCGAAGGCAAATACGTCCTGTTTATGGACGAGCTTCACACCATAGTCGGCGCAGGTGCGGCCGAAGGGGCAGTTGATGCGTCCAATATGTTGAAACCTGCACTGGCGCGCGGCGTATTGCACGCGATCGGCGCGACCACGGTGCACGAATACCGGCAATTCATCGAAAAAGATGCAGCTCTCGAACGAAGATTTCAACCTGTATATATTGACGAACCTTCAATTGAAGATTCTATCGCCATACTCCGAGGGATCAAGGAAAAATACGAAGTACATCACGGAATAAAAATATCCGACGATGCGCTGATCGCGGCGGTTAATCTCTCGGTCCGCTATATTACCGACCGTTATCTGCCGGACAAAGCGATCGACCTTATTGACGAAGCCGCGGCATCGGCAAAAATTGAAGTGGAATCCATGCCTACGGACCTTGATCAGGTAAAACGCAGAATCATGCAGCTTGATATCGAACTTGCAGCGCTGAAAAAAGAAAAAGGGCTTGAGACCAGAAAAAAAACCCTGGATGACGAACGCAAAACTCTCAAGGAAAGATTCGACCGTCTGGAAAAACGGTGGATGGAACAGAAACAGATTGTCAAAGAACTTCAGAAGTACCGTGTGGAACGCGACAGACTGAAGAATGAACTTGAAAAGGCAGAACGTGACGTATTACTTGACCGCGCAGCAGAACTCAAATACGGAAAAATTCCCGAGATAGAGAAAAAATTGAAGGAAGTCGAATCAAAATGGAAGTCAATCGCATCCGACAGCAAACTTCTCAAAGAAGAAGTTTCCGAAGAGGACATCGCCCGGATAGTCTCACGCTGGACAGGTATTCCGGTTACCCGTCTTCTGTCGTCGGAATCCGAAAAACTCGTCCATCTGGAAAACGAACTCGAGCAGAGAGTTGTGGGCCAACACCATGCGCTGGTGAAAATCGCAAATGCAATCAGACGTTCACGGTCGGGGTTGTCGGAAGAAAATAAACCGATCGGGTCGTTTCTTTTTCTCGGACCGACGGGTGTCGGAAAAACCGAAACCGCCAAGGCGCTCGCTTATACTCTGTTCAACGACGAACGCGCCCTGATCCGTATTGATTTGAGCGAATATCAGGAATCCCATTCGGTCGCCCGCCTGATCGGAGCGCCGCCGGGGTACGTCGGATTTGAAGAAGGAGGCCAACTGACGGAAGCGGTACGGAGAAAGCCCTACTCCGTTGTCTTGTTTGACGAAGTCGAGAAGGCACACCCGCAGATATTTAACGTATTCCTCCAAATACTCGACGACGGACGGCTGACCGACGGAAGAGGACGTACCGTCAATTTTAAGAACACAATTATCATCTTTACCTCCAACCTCGGCAGCGAACTTTTCAAAACTCAGCCGAAAGAAGACGGAAAAGCGCGTGAACAAAAAGTCAATGAACTGGTAAAAAAATTCTTCAAACCGGAATTCGTGAATCGATTCGATTCTATCATTATTTTTCATGCTTTGAATCCGGACATGATCGCACAGATAACAAAAATCCAGCTGGATGACGTAGCACACCGCCTCAAAAAACAAAACCTTCATTTTGAAGCAACAAGCGCCGTAATCAAATTTCTGAGTGTCGCGGGATTTGATGAAATATATGGAGCAAGACCTCTGAAACGAGTCATAAACGAAAATATTGTAGATGAGATTTCTCTGCAGATCATCGAAGGAAGAATTAAGCCGGGAGACACCGTCGTCGTTGATTTCAAACAGAATAAGATTCAGTTATCGGTCAAAAAACCCAACTAAAATATTTCTCTTCCGTACGGCAATTGCCAAAATCGTAGAAAATGTTATCCCAAGGCCGAGAAAAAAAGGAATAAAATTATAAGAACCGGATCTCCCGCTTTCCTGAAAATACGGATTGTCATACAGAATGTATGTATACGAACCGTTGCTTACTTCATATCTTTCCTTCAAACCTGCTCCCTGAAGCACAAACCCTGAAATTAGGAATTGCGTATGTTTTTGACCCAGCAGTTTAAGAGTCTGGTCGGATATGATTATTTTGTTTTTTTTCACGGTCATTCCCCGATAGATACGCTCACGCAACGCCTGCGCGGATTGAGGGTATAAACCGCTGTATCCGTCCAGGTCTCTTATCCCCCACAGCATATTGACATCCGGTCCGAGCGAATTCCGGTGAAACAAGTTTGCCGAAAGATTGTTGCGCCACCCGTTTGCATTAATCAGGTCGTACGTCAGAAAATCGGCAACCGAAAATATGTTTCCTTTCGGATGAATACCGAGAAGAAATTTTGCCATGTCCGGAGGAGATAATACGTCGCTTGCCCGAACCGTCGGATTGTAGGAAAATCCGAATAAAAAAAGATCCGCAATCAGTATCGTACCAAGTCCAGATAAAGCAATCAATCGTACAAGATTCTTCCTCATATGTGAATTCCAGTAATCAATTGTGAATCCGGCCAATATAGCCAATCCGAAAATCACGAACAACAGGAACCTTCCGGTTACCCTGAATAAATTAAACGGCGGAAAGTAATAAATCCAGAACAGCGGTCCGTATTTTCCGAGAGTAAAGAGCACTGCCGTAACCACCAGAATCCAAATACGGCCAATCTCTTTTTTTTCACGGATTATCGCCAATGACCAAAACGCAACACACAAGGCAACAATTCCCAGATATCCCGTATTTTCCCAAAACATCCCCCATGATCCTCCGAAATGAGGATACGTACCGGCTCCCGGATCACCGAACACATAGGGAAATAAAAACGCAATCAGATTTCTGGGATAATAAGGCAAAGAATCAAGGGCGATGTTCCCCATGCCTGAAAAACGCGCGGAGGAAAAATAATACATGAGCGTTGGAATAAACTGAACCGAGGAAAGAAGAAATCCCAAAACCGTTATTTTTGAAATCCTCGCCAATATGCTGCCGATTTTATGCGTCCCTACATTAAGCAATACAATCAGTATTGAACCCATAAGCAGGGAATAAAACACTATTTGAAAAGAACCCGCGAATATCTGAATCGACACAATGCATGCTGAAAGAAGCGCAAACCTGAAAAGCTTTCGCCTGACATAAATATTAACAAACAACACGAGAAGTGGAAACCAGCATGCGGCGGAAACAATATTCTGATGGGTAATATGGAGAACGAAAAAACTGGAAAGGGGAAACAGGATTCCGGTAATTGTTGCCGCAATTCGTCCCGTACCGAAACTCCTCATAAGATAAAACATCCCGACTGCGGCAGTAAGAAAATTCAAGAACATGGAAAGATTGTATGCGACAACAAAAGGAAAAAAAAGGAAGGGAATCAGGTTGTACGGGTACAGAACTCCCGTTTCTCCTTCGGCAAAAAGAGGGAATCCTCCGTAAATAGAATTCGTCCAAAAAGGAAAAGTTCCCTTTTTCAGACTGCGGTATAGCTCGTATTTGAACGGTAAATTCTGATGCAATGTGTCACTTCTCAAATAAACTCCCGGAAGAAATATATTTCCGGAAAAAAGAATTCTGCTGAAAAAAAGAACAAGTACCCCAAAGAGGATAATTAAATATAATACATCACGCTTTAATCTTGATAATAATGTAATCATATCTGTACTAATATATTACTATGAAAAGATTCCTGCTCTTACTCTTTCTAGCGGCGGTTCTTCTTATGGCATTCCTTCCGGTCAAGGATACGGACTTCGGTTGGCACTACAGATGCGGAAACGAACTGCTGAAATCCGGCTCAGGCTGCGTAACAAACACATTCTCTTACTTCCTTGCGCATTACCGTTCATATAACCCCCATTTTTTGTATGATGCCGCGCTTGCTTCCGTATACGACATATCCGGATTAACCGGAGTCAGCATATTCGGTTCTCTGATTTTCGCACTCTCCGCAGCTTTTTATTTTATTCTCCTGAAAACCCGGACATATGTAAAAATTATCACGTTCATCATGCTCTTTTATCTTTCCTGGACCGTATTCAATCTTGGCCTCCGCTCTCAGATTTTTACGTTTATGTTTTTTCTTGCTTCTCTTCTTGTCATAGAAAAATCCAAAAAAAATAGACTTCTATTGTTCCTGTTTATTCCCCTTATGACCATCTGGGTCAACACGCATATAGGATTTTTCGTCGGGCTCATCATACTATTATTGTATGTATTCTCGGAAGCCTGGAATACGTTTACGGCAAAACGTCATAGCTTTCGGCCCTTGCTTTTGGCATGTGCTTCGTTCGCACTTACCGTTCTCGCATCTTTGGTTAATCCTTTTGGCGTTCGCGTGTATGCCGAAATCCTGAACCATGTCACTACTCCCCTATGGTCCATGATTGCGGAATGGACTACACCAAACACCTGGCAGATGGTTTTAATCCTCGCGTTGGGATCGGCGGCGGTAATTCGCGAGTTTATAAGAAAACCTTTTTCATTGTATGCATTATTGCTCGTCGTATGTTTCGGGATACTCGCTTTGATAGGAAAAAGAAATCTGCCTTTTTTTTATGTCGTCATATTTTATACCTTAACATATGAATCCGACCGTATGCCTGAACTGGCCGGGTCTCTCCTAATTCCTTTTCTCGGAGTATTCACCCTCTTTGTCGGCCTGGTGCAACTTCCCAGAACATATTCTTTTGATACTGAATGGAACATCTATTGCTCACAAAGCGTTCTTCCTCTTCCATGCAAAGCAATACGGAATTACCCGAGTCTGTCGGGAAACGTGTATGCAAATTACGAATGGGGCGGATTTCTCGAATGGCAGAAGCCGAACATCCGGGTATATGTTGACGGAAGAATGCCAGCCTGGAAAGATCAAAACGGAAACAGTCCATACAATGACTATCTTGGCATTATTCAGACTAAACCCGGATGGAATGAATCTTTGCGGAATCTGAATACCGACTATCTTTTAATCGGCTCGGGAACATTTCTCGATTTATTTCTCAAACAGCACTCCGGCAAATATCATTGGAAGGAAGTATACCGTGACCCGGTCGCAGTAATCTACAGAAACGGTCTATAATTTTCTACCGGCTGGAATTTTTTTTGTGGAATCATCTATAATAACGTATGCAACAGATCATTGTGATTGGAGCAAGCGAAACATACGGAATGTGCGATCCGGACGGTGGCTGGGTGAGAAAATTGAGAGCATATATTGACCGCAAATATTACGAGGACCGCATGGAAAAAACCTACGTATTCAACCTCAGCGTGTCGGGAAACACAACGAGAGATCTGCTCAACAGGTTTGAGACGGAAATCAAAAACCGTCTGAGATACGATAAAACAATTTTTTTTCTGTCCGCCGGCCTCAACGACAGCCGCAGATATAAACTTCATAAAGAAAAAGAAATCCTTCCGGAGGAATTTGAAGAAAATCTCGCAAAACTTTTTCGGCTGGCATCGGCATACTCAAACCGGATTCTTTTTATGACGGTTCACCCGATCGATGATTCAAAAACCAATCCGATTCCCTGGGCGCCCGACGAATATTATTTAAACAAACAGGCCAAACACTATGTGGAACTTTCAAAAAAATGCTGCAAGAAATCCGGAATATTTGCCATTGACGTTTTTTCCGCCTGGGAACAAACGAATTTCCAGAGGTTTCTTTTTAAGGACGGTATGCACGCAAATGCTGCCGGTCACGAGTATATGTTCAATGAGGCGCTGAAACAATTGACCGAACGTCAATGGCTTGAGTACAAACGGTAAAGACGGAATTATTCTTGAGGAATATGAAGTGAACCGGAAAGATCGACTTTTTCTCCGAGAAACATCACGTTTTCCTTTTCAAGCTTTTCCTTTTGATTCTTGAGTCCTCCAAACGCGTATCCCGTCGACAAACTTCCGTCACGGAAAACCACCCTGTGGCAGGGTATCCGCACCGGATCGGCATTACGGTGGAGGACCTGACCGACGTACCGCGGAGATCCTATATGTCCCGCCTTTGAAATTTGGCCATACGTCATTACTTTTCCTCTGGGAATTCGGGATACGATCCGCAATATTTTTTGTTGTTTATTCATGACTTAATTCCGAAATTATTGCGTCGGCAATCTTCCTCATTCTGTCCGGAGGAATTATTTTGGCCGCACTTAACTGAATTCCGTCATTATGTCCGTCGTTGCGGAAACGCGGAATGATCCGAATATGCGCATGATCAATTTCATAACCCAGAGTAAGAAAATTTATCGAATGTGATTTTACCGCCCGCTGTATCGCCAATCCAACCTTTTTTGCGGACTCCCAATATTCGCCGAATTCCCGGACATCATATACCCAGCGCACATGCTCCTTGGGAATAAGAAGAACGTTGCCCGGATTGAGGGGGCGATGATCAAGAAACCCGAAATGCTTTCCGTCTTCATATACTTTATAGCAGGGCGCCCGACCCGCTATTATTTTACAGAATATGCAATGATCCATACCCGACAATTATATATCCGGACATCGGCGGATTTCCAGCAGACGAAGTTGATGTATGTTTGTCTTTGAGAAAAACCGGCTATTTTGTATACTGGTTACGGGAGCATACGACTTGACACGCTCCGGAAAGGTAATGTATGATAGTATATGATACTTATTATTAATTCCCTTTTACCGCTATGAAAAATGCCATATTTGTTCCCGCGGATGTTCCGGAAAACAGTACAAAAGAATACGAAAAAAATTACTCTACGATTACACACGACAGCGGCAGGTTGATGTTATTTGCCGGCGATCAGAAGATTGAACACCTGAACAAGGATTTTCATGGCGAAGGCATTGCCGAAGACGACGGAGATCCTATTCATCTTTTTAGAATCGCCTCCAAAGGAAAAATCGGCGTATTCGCCACGCAGCTTGGTCTCATTGCACGGTATGGCAACGATTTTCCCACGGTCCCTTATCTGGTGAAGTTCAATTCAAAAACCAATCTTGTTAAAACCGACCAAAGGGATCCTCTCAGCACATCGATGATGTCCATGGATGCGCTTATGAGATTTAAAAGATCAAACAAACTGAATATCTGCGGCATCGGATATACGATATATCTCGGAAGCGAATACGAACATATTATGCTTAACGAAGCTGCCAAATACGTATTCGAGGCGCACCAAAACGGACTCGTAACCGTTCTTTGGATTTACCCGAGAGGACAATCCGTCAAAGACGAAAAGGATCCCGCGATTATCGCGGGAGCCGCGGGCGTTGCCGCCTGTCTCGGGTCGGATTTTGTCAAAGTCAATGCGCCAAAAAAAGAAGGGGAAGATTCCGCAAACCTGCTCAAACAGGCAGTGATGGCTGCGGGAAGAACAAAGCTGGTCTGCGCCGGAGGTTCGTCGACAGACGCGGAAAAATTCCTTACGGGTTTGCACAAACAGATTCATGCCGGCGGGGCATCAGGCAACGCAACCGGAAGAAACATACATCAAAAACCGCTCGATGAAGCGGTGAGATTTTGCAACGCAATTTATGCAATAACCGTTGAGAATAAATCGGTTGAAGAAGCGGTAAAGATATACAACGCATAAGGAAAAAACCGTAGGAAACCGGATCCGGTTAACAAAACACAATATTTAATACGTATGATCAATAAGTTCACTACTCTTACCGAATTTATAGTCGCGGAAGAACGACGATATAAGGAAGCTACCGGACGCTTTACCCTCCTGATGACGCATATCGAAAATGCCGCAAAAATCATCGCAAGCCACATAAAGCGATCCGGACTGGTTGATATTATAGGCAAAACCGGAACGAAAAACGCATATAACGAAGAAGTGCAAAAGCTTGATGAATTCAGTAATACCTTGCTTATAGATATCTTATCTTCCTCGGGCCTTGTCGGCGCACTCGCATCGGAAGAACTGGATAATCCAAAATTAATCGATCCGAAAAAAGGGGCGTATAACGTTTTTTTTGACCCTCTTGACGGATCTTCGAATATTGATTCCAATATCAGTATCGGAACGATTTTTTCCATCTACCGCAATCACAACAATGTCCTCCAGAAAGGAAATCATCAGGTCGCATCCGGCTACATCATATACGGCTCAAGCGTCATGTTTGTATATTCGTTCGGAAACGGGGTAAACGGGTTCACTCTTGATCCGAGTATCGGAAGTTTTTTGCTTTCGCATCCGAATATACGGGTACCCGAATCCAAATCAAACTACTCAATCAATGAAGGAAATACCGCTCTTTTTGACCGTGATCTTTGCCATTATCTTGACCGGATAAAAAAAGAAGAAAAACCATACAAAAGCAGATATGTGGGCTCGATGGTTGCGGATGTACACAGAACCCTTCTCAAGGGAGGAATATTTATTTATCCCGATGACTCGGAACACCCGGACGGCAAACTGAGACTTATGTTCGAAGTAAATCCTCTGTCGTATATTATGCTTCAGGCAGGAGGTTCTGCGGTCAGCCTCGGTAAAAATCCTCTGGATATTCTTCCGGAAAAACTCGAACAACGAGTTCCTGTTGCCATGGGAAGCAAAACAGAGGTAGAAAAATATATTAAATTGGCGCATAATTGAAATCGTCTAAAAATTAACCATATACTTATGAAAAGACTCAAGGTCGGACTCAACGGGTTCGGAAGGATCGGAAGGGCATTCACCAGAATAAGTTTTGAACGGAACAGTTTTGATATCGTAACGGTCAATACGCGGAAAACACCGATTGACATGATGGTTTATCTCCTTCGGTACGATTCCGTATACCGTACATACGCCAAAAAAGTTGAAGCGCTTAGTGACGGATTCAGCGTCGGAGGAAGCAAAGTAACAACAACGCTCTGTGCATCCCCCGAGGAAATTCCATGGGAAAAATACGGCGTAGATGTAGTCGTCGACGCAACCGGCGCCTTTACGAAGAAAGAAGATCTTCAGAGACACCTGAAAGGATCTGTAAAAAGAGTGGTACTCACCGCTCCTTCAAAAGATGATGTCACTCCCCACGTGGTTCTCGGGGTCAACGAGGAATCTATTGACTGGAAAAATGAACAAGTGATCTCAAACGCATCATGTACCACTAACTGTGCGTCACCTCTGCTGAAAGTGCTTGACGACAGCTTCGGAATAGTATCGGGATTTCTCACTACGGCTCATGCGGTTACGGCAACACAAAGCATCCTTGACGAAGCGGGCAAATCGGAAGAGCGTTCCCGGGCAGCATTCCAAAACATCATTCCTTCGACCTCGGGCGCTTCGAAAGCGGTGGTAAAAACCTTGCCGCAGTTAAAAGGAAAACTCGAGGTTGCGGCCATCAGAGTTCCGGTACCCACGGTTTCATTAACCGACGCCTCTATCATCGTCCAAAAACAAACAACAATAGAGGAAGTCAACGCCGTCTATAAAAAAGCCTCGGAAACTTCCATGAAAGGAAAACTGGGATATGAAGCCGAAGCGCTCGTATCGTCCGATTTTATCGGATCACCGTTCTCCTGTATTTTTGCCGCAAACCATACAAAAGTCCTGAACGGTACCGCAATTAAAGTATACGGGTGGTATGACAACGAATGGGGTTATTCGACCCGTTTGGTAGATCTTGTGGAAAAGCTTGCGCAGTATCTATAACTCTATAGTTCAAAATTATAAATTTAACAATTCAAATTTTGAATCTGCATCCATATGTCAAAAATTGCCTATATTGATGAAGTCGAAATCAAAAACAAACATGTACTGCTGAGAGTCGATTTTAACGTATCTCTTTCGAAAGACAAACTGTCGATTGCGGACGACGCCCGGATCAGGCAAGCATTACCCACAATAAACAAACTTCTGCAGAACAACAACCGGCTCATTTTGGTCTCCCATCTCGACAGACCGAAATCACGCGATCCGAAACTTTCTCTCGGCATAGTGGTCAACCATCTGAAACAACTTATTTCAGGATACAGCATCGTTCTTATAGAAGATTTCACCAAAGCAAAAGACAGGGAACGTATTTCAGAACAGACGGAAAAAGAAATACTTGTGCTGGAAAATATCCGTTTTTATCCTGAAGAAAAAGCGGATGACCGGGAATTCGCACAATCACTCGCTTCGCTTGCGGAAGTATACGTTAACGACGCATTCGGTGTAAGTCACCGTACCGATGCATCGATCGTGGGAGTCCCGAAGAACCTCCCCTCTTTCGGCGGCCTCCTTATGAAAAAAGAGGTTCAAATGATTTCAAAAGTTATTCAAAATCCGAAAAAACCCGTTGTCGCCATACTCGGAGGAGCGAAAATCTCTACAAAGATCAACCTTCTCGGAAAACTTATGGAAATAGCAGACTTCCTGTTGGTGGGAGGAGGCCTCGCGAATACGTTTTTCTGTGCGCAGGGAATCGATATAGGACAAAGTTTTTGTGAATATACGGAAGTCGAAAACGCACGAAAACTTCTTTTTCTTGCCGCACAGAAAAATACGGCGATCGTGTTGCCGACCGACGTAATTTCCGCGCCGTCATTGGATGCTCAAACCGGAGGGATTGTCAAAAAAGTTGAAGAGATAGAAAAAGACGGATGTATCGTCGATATCGGTCCTGAGACCCAGGCAAAATACGGTTCAATTCTTTCGAAAGCAAGAACCATTGTGTGGAACGGACCCGTCGGTTATACGGAAAACCCGAACTTTACCAGAGGAACCGACTTCATCTACTACTCAATTACACAAAACGCCCAGGCGGTTTCCATAGTAGGAGGAGGCGACACTCTCGCCTCTATTTCAAAAAAAGAATATCTGGATAAAATAACGCACATTTCCACCGGAGGGGGCGCCATGCTCGAGTTCATCGAAAAAGGAACCCTTCCCGGCATCGAAGCGCTCAAACATTAACTCTTTTTTTCCAGCTCCTGCTTCAAGAGTTCGTACACGTTTTTCTTCGTGTCCTCAAGACTCATGTTCCACTTCTCTGCCATGTGCTTGAAATCGTTATCGACCAACGATCCTCCGCCTTTGGCGAGCTCCCCCTTTCCCATATCCTTATCGGGAAGCCTGCATCCACAGTTATAGCACATAGACGAATAAATAATTTATAACCAAATACTCCTATTTGATGAGTTCCACGACCCGATTGCTTGGTTTGGGCGAACTGACGGTCACGATTCTTCCCGACTTTTCGATCGACGGAAGATCAGACGCGCCGACAACAACATTATCCGACAACCAATACAATGTTAAATCCATATAGGTATTCTTATTCCAAAAAGTCAGGTCTTGTTTCTTTGGAAAATTAAACAGCATCCCGTCAAAATTAACTGGCTTCCTGTAATACATTAGGCCGCGTTCCCATTGTGAGGAATTTTCCGCCGTCAAAAGATGGTATGTTTTGCCCTGAAGGGAATACGTAATAGTGCCGTGTGCATACCGTGTTAACCCGAAACGGACATACACAAAACCTCCAAGAACCAGTACAAAAAATATCGATACCAATATATATGTACGAATATTATTCATAACAATAATTCCGAAAGTTCGTTAAACCTGTCTGTAAGGATTTTATGCAGATATTCCTCGCGCGTTCCGTGCGGATAGGATTCGATATCCTGCCAGAGGGCTCTTCCGGCCAAAAAACCGCGGCAACCTCCGGAAACCGATTCCTTGAGCTCGCGTTTAAAAGATTCATACTCTGTCCCTCCCGAAAGCAAAATCCAAGGTATGGGTTTAACCAAGTCTGTGATTTTTTGCGCATCAGCCAAGTTCCCGGGGTATTCCAGCTTAAACACGGACGGTCTTGCCCCCCGTTCCAGACAAGCATAAATAGATCGATACATCGCGCGTTCTTTTGAAAGCCTGCGTTTTTCGTATCCGTAGGTAATCACTTCCAAGAATAAAGGCACTTTCTCCTTTGTACATTCGTTCAAAACCTGTTTTACTTTCTGCAGTTCATCCAAACTTACGCTGTTTTCCGGATCAAGATGTACGAGAAGTTTTATCCCCGATGCTCCTTTTTTCTTCAGTTCTTTTACCGTATGCATTATTGTTATCTTTCTCACCCCGTTTTCTTCTGTTATATTGCTTTGTTCAATTCTGAGCAGAAACGGTTTTTTTATTCCTTGATATGCGGATAACCCATATTCTACATCGATCAACGCTCCGGTAAACTGTTTTTGCAACGCATGAAGAATTTGTGACTTTAACGCAATTATTTCTTTTTTTGACGCGGATTCCGGATTATCGGGATTGACAAGTATTTTAAAATGAGCCTGATGATCTATCGCCAACATAAGAAAAGCCCGATTGCGCGAAAATACCGAAGAATCCATATAGCTAGTCTAACACAGATGTCTAATAAAAAATCGCGGGAGACCATTACACAAGAAGTTTGAGCTCTTTTTGCAGTAAACTCAAGGCCCGTTCTTTTTCCTGTTTTTTATCGGATACGAATAGTGAAATCTCTTCAAAAGACTTATTCAGTTCTTCGATACTTTTATTTACGCTGAGTATTCCCGGCGATCCTTCGGAAACCAATAATGACAATATAAATTGGGGATCCTGCCATTCTTTGACCTGTTGTTCGGAAACCGAAATATCACAATGTTCTTCCTGTAGGGCTTTTTGCAGCGCCACGTATGTAACTTCTTCTGCTTCCTGAGAATATTTTACTGATTTTTCGAGAATGATCTTTGCCTGTCTGAACGGAATTTTGAATTCGGAGGCAATTTTTTCAAGGAGATGAGTTGATCCTATAAAACCCTTCCGGCACCAGCGTTCCATTTCCTGTTTATTCACCTGCAGCGTTTCAACAACGCCCTGCATAACAACCGGAGCAAACATACATTCGTTGACCGCATCCATAACCAGATATTTGGTCCACTGGGTATCCCTGTTATAGCCGATAAATGCTGCTTTTCCCGTTCCCAGCAAACTCTGCAAAATACCGGCGACCAGGGCGGTTTTTCCCTTTATCACCTCCAAAGGGTCGGGATTTTTCTTCTGCGGCATAATGGAACTCCCGGTGGAATATTTGTCCGAAAGTTTTACCATTTTAAACTGGACCGTTGACATAAGGATATATGTTTGCGACATCAGAGAGAGATGATTCATAAGAAGACTCATGGAAAACACGAGATCGGATTCGGGTTCCCATCTGTTTACGATTCCGTCCATGGAATTAAGCTCCGGTTTTGTAAAACCCAAAAGCTTTGATGTGTATTGCTGATCAATCGGGAATGACGTACCGTACGACACGGTATTTCCCAACGGATTTGCGTTATATAATCCGAACCATGTGCCGAATCGTTTCGCATCCCGCAACAGCATGGCCGCATACGCAAGCAACGTATGCGCATAGGTCGTAATCATTGCCGGCTGGTGATGAGTGAACCCCGGCATAACCGTTGATTTGTAAAGTTCTGCCTGGTTGACAAGAGTTTTTACCAACTTTAATGTATTGGTCATAAATCCCAGCACACAATCCCGAAGATATAACCGCGTATCGGTATTGATCTGATCGTTACGCGAACGTGCGGTATGCAGCTTGCCCGCATGTTCCATGCCATACTTCTCAATGAGCCAGGACTCGATATTGCTGTGTACATCCTCTTTTGAAGGATCCAGCACGAATCCGCCTTTCTGAATTTGATTATCCAGTTCTTCCAAACCTTTTAAAAGCACTGTCGCATCTTCCTTGTCGATGATGTTCTGTTTATAAAGCATCAGCGCATGCGCCTTGTTCACCCACAAATCGTAAGTTAATAATGTATTGTCTGCCGCTTCAACAGGATGCACGTCCCGTCCCGAGGTAAACCTGATAACCGCTTCTTCAGGACTCTGATCGAAAGCAGCTCCCCACAATTTATTGGTTTTATGCGAAGTACTCATAATAGAACTTTATAATAATTTCATCATACATTACGTTTTGTTCTTACACAATATTCGTCAAATCAATGAGATGTATCAGCTGCCCGTTTACGAAACGAAACGGCCGGAACTTGCGATAAAAGTCAACTAATGTAAACGACGTCAGCAACTATTATAAATTAAGGCAAATTGATTTGCTATGATGAAGTATGTCACAAAGTGATTGGAGTCTTATCTTACAGGCAATGCATTCAATTAAATTTGGAGGCTTCTGGTTCTATCTCATTTCGATTATCGGCATTCTTATTTTTACCGGAATTTTATACGGATTATATTGCGTTATTCAATCTAATAGAAATTTCCGAAGAAGGTTCCTGCAGGATATTTCCATAAAAGGCGCAGGTGATGAACCCCGTATTATGAGAGACCTCACGCCAGGTGAAATAAAATTCATTTGGCAGGTAGCAAGAAATCAACGCAATTCTTACATATTTATTGATGGTGCTTTGTTTCTAGGTATATTGTTTTATACTTATAGAATTTTTTACGTTAAAGAATATGGTTCTAATATAATTTCAGATTGGATTCTTTTAATCTCTTTATTTATCGGTTTCTCTATATTTTTCCTTTACATAAGTCATCGATATTATTATATATATCTGGATACTCGATCCCCGCTGTTTATAATTCGTGGCAATCTGACTATTATTGCAATTACGAACCTGTCATATTTAAAAAGACTTAGTAAAAAGAATCTTTATATGTATACTTTTTCCGTAAGAAATATCGTATTTTACTTTTTTTTCTACCACCCATATGATTCTATCTATAACATAAAAAACCAACCTTTTTTTGATTTAAAAAACGGCGATACAATTACGGTACAGTACACTCCTTTTACTCATACTGCTTTAAATATTCAACGCTCTTAGCAAATACGGTCAATCCAAAGGAAAGCCCTGGTAGTTTTGTAACAAAATTTGTTGGGACGGCGGGAAACTCGCGGAAAAAGTCGACTATAACAAACGATGTTTGTAACTATTATTTTACACTAAAAGAACCTCTGTATATACCGAATTTAGCTTGATCTGACGTGCACTCCTAAAAAATTCTATTTTTGACTTTCGTTTTTGTAGTATCGTAGGTATTTCTTCCACGACAAAATTTTCAAAAAGTCATTCTTACTTTCCTGAAGTTCCTGGACTAGGATTTGGAGGAAGAGAAGTGTCGGTTGCAGGTGATTGCGGTATTCTCCAACCCGCTCTGGTAAGTATTCCTCCTAAATTGTTTACCAATGAGTCAAGAAATTGTTCAGGGTTTTGTGAGTTTTGAGCTAATTTAGCATCTAGTTGAGCTTGGGCATCTGCTAAGTTTTTTTGTGCAGCTTCTTTAAGTTCGATTTGTTTATGGCTCCATTCTTCTGTTGAAGGCGGTTCACTCGGTAAGTTTAACGCCTCTAATAAATTCTTAAACGAATCTTTTGGGATAGCAAATCTACTAAATTCATGTTTCGGATCTAGTTGAGTAAGAGGTTTTGGTTTTTGTGGTGGCTGACTTGCAAAATCTGGTGTTTGAATTTCATCCATAGTTTTATGGTACTAAACTGAAATAGATAAATCAATACTTTCACTATCTAATTCCACCTGTACGTCTGGTATATATTGGTACAATCATTCTAATGAAAAAGCTATACGATTGGATAAAATTAAAGAACGATTACATTACTGGTAATTGGTTATCTGTAAGTGATTTTATGCATGAAAAGAGTATCAAAAATAACAGCCGTAATCGCACAAATACCAAGGGTTGGATTAAAGATCGAGAAGCTTATATTAAGCGAGTGTTAACAAAAACGCAAGAACACGCAAAACTATTGAGAATGAAGTCGAGGTAAGAATCAGGCAACAAAAGATTGCCAAACATGTCCAGTTTAAGAGATTGCATCAGCTACAACAGTTAGAGGTGCGTAATATAGAAGACGCAAGAAAACTCGTTGTCTCTGGTTTACAAGAAGAGAGATCGGCTCTAGGACTTGATAAACCTATTAATAATACTCAAGTCAATATCGGCATAGTTAAAAATGGCGCCAAAACGACTTTGGACAAGATTTTAGAGTATGCGACATATGTTGAGCTTCTTGAGATGATTGCCGAGATAAAAAAAGAAAAAGCGAGACGTGCTTTGAATGTGGCAGTTCATGGATTCCATACATAAAAGCAAAGAAATTAACAGATGGAACGGTTGTTGAATACGAATATGTCCGCTGTAACCATGATCCAACCAAACATACCTGTAGCCAAAAACAGATGAGTATCCATATACTCAATGAAAAAATACATGAAATACTGGATTCAATCACCATATCCAGCGAATTTTGCTCGTGGGCGATCAAATGGATCAAAAAAGAACATTATGACGAAAGCGCTCAACAAAAAGCTATCCTTGATAATCTGACAAAAAACATGAAAGACAACCAGTATAAGCTCAATAACCTCTTGGATTTACAGATCGGTGGATTAGTATCAAAAGAGGAATATTCAACCAAAAAAGACGAGCTTAAGAAAGAACGTGAGAATTTGGAGCGCGAATTTAATTCGCTCAAAGCCAGAACCTATGATTGGATAGAGTTGGCTGAAAAGACATTTAACTTTGCCAAGAATGCCAAACATAACTTTGACCATGGTGACGCTGAATGTAAGACTTCGATCTTCAGAGCTCTGGGCACGAACTTTTTAGTTAAGGATCAAAAGCTATTGGTAGAACTGCGTAAACCGTATTTGATCCTGAAAGAAAACCACCAATTTGTTGGTGATCAAGTTAAAACTATTGAACTGAAAGAAAAGCTTGTCACAACAACACAAAGTGACTATTTGCAGGGTCTCTTTCAAACTTGGTCGGGACGGCGAGACTTGAACTCGCGACCTTACGCTCCCAAAGCGTACGTTCTGGCCATCTGAACTACGTCCCGTATGTGTAATTATTTTAGCAGATATTTAAGCGTTACGTGAGATTATAGCGTTATGATCAACGGGAAAGATATTCCCTGAGTTTATTTTTCTGATACGCGAACTTTTTCTTTTTTCTCTGGATAACTCCCTTATCTTCGAGTTCATTGATCAGCATTGTGATTGTCTGTCTGGACACACCAAGCATCTGAGACAACTGTTCATGCGTATACTTGTCCGTCATCGAACTTTGAATACTTTGCAATTCGCTTGTTTTCTCAAGATAAATAATTAACCGCAAAAATCTTCTCAAAACGTCTTCCGTCGCCAATGAAGTCAACTTATCCTCGATAGTTACCAGCCTTTTAAACACGTAGGCAAACAGTTTTTCTGCAAGGGCCGGATAAGCAAGCAATGAGAAAAAATCCTTTGTTGCGCAAACGTAGCACATTGAATTTTCCATTGATTCCGCAAAAATCTCGCTTGTTTTCGAAAGATTCAAGTCGCCGAATATCCCGTTCCGCTTCAATACGTCAATAATGAATTTCTGATCATTCCGCGCTTTCCTGTACAACTCAATTCTTCCCTCCTTGACGATAAATACTCTTCCCTTATCCGTGGGTTTGAATATAAGATTATGCTTGGAGAACGAAACTTCTTTGAACATACCCTTGATAGCATCGAGATCTTTTTGTTTTAGTCCTTTGAATAATTCCAAAGTTCCGTTAAAGTGTTTCATAATGATATCAACCTATATCTATATTATACAAATTTTGGCAAAAAGTTGACATTGCATGATACAATTATCTCGGTATGTTTTCAAATTACCTTCGGCAAAAAAAACGCATTATTGATTCGTATATCAACGTACTGTTTTTCCGTGAAACAAAAGCACAAGCGATTAACCGCTGGGGAAAGGACGTGTTAACCAAGCTCGACACATTCAGTACTGCGGGAAAATCCATTAGAGGTGTCCTGGTTTTGTTGACTGCGGACATGTTTGGTCTCCGGTCATCCCGAGAAATAGTTCCCTTGGCTGCCGGACTTGAATTAATCCACTCGTCGCTTCTTATTCACGACGATATTATTGATCGAGATCTTGTGCGAAGAAATATGCAAAGCATACACGCCAGTTATTTTTCTGTTGCACAGAGCCACGAAATCAATAATTTTCTCCAGTTCGGTGAATCCATGGGAATTTGTGCGGGCGATATCGCGCTGTATTACGGAATTAAACTCCTCAACGGATCGACGTTGAGAGAAGCGGATAAAAAAAAAGTTCTTGAAATCGTAACGGATGAACTTATTTCCGTAGGTATCGGTCAAATGCAGGATATTTTTCTCGGAAGCAGGAACGTTAATCCTTTGCGCGAGGAGATTGTAAACGTATATCGATATAAAACTGCCCGATATACGTTCGTTCTTCCATTCCTCATAGGTGCCGCTGCGGCCCGACAACCCGCTTCCGTACACCGCAACCTGGAACGGCTTGGAGAATCGCTCGGAATGATTTTTCAGATTAAAGATGACGAAATCGGATTGTTTTCGGAAGAAAGCGGAAAACCCGTTGGCTCGGATATCCGGGAAAACAAGAAAACACTCATGCGATATTATCTGTTTAAACGGTCATCCGAAAAAGATCTCAAATGGATGGAAACGGTTTTCGGAAAAAAAGATATTACCCCACAGGATATAAAACGTATACGGCGTATTGCACGCAACAATAAAATTGACGTTCTGATAGAAAAAGAGGTGTCCGAATACGCGTCAAATGCAAAACGGCTTATACAAATATTGAAAATTCCCCAATCATTTAAAGTCCTTTTGTTGGAACTGCTTGACATATCTTTACATAGGCAAAAATAATATCCTCAGGTATAATGAATATTTTATATGAAGCACCATCAATCTCCTTTTATCGCTTTACGTTACCGCGACTTCAGACTGTTGTGGCTTGGGCTTTTGATTTCAACCATAGGTAATCAAATGCAGATTGTCGGACTAATCTGGCATACTTATACATTAACAGGGTCGGCGCTTTCACTTGGCTATATTGGGCTTGCCAGATTTCTCCCGTTACTGGTATTTTCGTTCATCGGGGGAACTGCGGCAGATAGATTTAACAGAAAGACACTTATTTTTTTTGCTCAAATACTTATGCTTGCAAGTACGGCTATCCTTATATTTACGACATATTCCCATCAGATCTCTCCGCTTATTATTTATTTGATACTGGCGCTTAATTCCGTAGCCGCATCGTTCGACAGTCCGTCACGGCAATCAATGACACCGGCGCTTGTCCCGAAAAAACATTTTTTTAATGCAGTCAGTCTCAATACGCTGATGCGGCAAACTTCTCTGGTTATCGGTCCGAGTCTCGCGGGTTTTATCATCGCATACCTCGGAGTCGGCTCGGTCTATGTAATCAATGCGCTGACATTCATCCCGATTATTATATCTCTCATGATGATGAGTAACGTACCCCAATCTTTTTCAAGAACAGTTTCGTTTTCGCTCAACTCGTTTAAGGAAGGACTAAAGTTTGTAAAAAATACTCCGATTATCTCCGCATCGATGGTCCTCGATTTTTTCGCCACTTTTTTTGCTTCGGCAAACGTATTGATGCCCATATTCGCTACCGAAGTCCTCAACGTGGGACCGAAAGGCCTGGGCTTTCTTTATGCTGCCCCGTCTTTCGGAGCGCTTATTGCGGGTTTTTTTGTCTCTTCGCGCAAGCACATCCCTCAACAAGGTAAACTCTTATTATGGTCCGTAGGGATATTCGGAATCGCCACGATCCTGTTCGGAATATCGCGTTCATTCTATGCCTCTCTTGTTTTTCTTGCCGTGAGCGGAGCCGGAGATGTCATAAGCACCATTCTCAGAAGTACAATAAGACAGCTCATTACGCCCGATAGACTGAGGGGTAGAATGTCGGGAATCAATATGTTTTTTTATGCGGGAGGACCGCAACTTGGTGAGGTCGAAGCGGGATTCAGCGCCGCTCTCCTTGGGGCGCCTCTTTCCGTTATTACGGGAGGAATCGGCACTATATTGGTAACATTGTTTGTTGCGTTAAAGGTTCCGGAAGTAATTAAATATCAGGGAGAGGAAGTTATCGTATGAAAATTTCAGCATCCCGTCATAAAACTTCTATATACTTACATTTGATGCAAGCCCTGAAAAAAAACCTGCCGCTGATCTTTTTTTCTATCTTCTTTTTTTGCGTATTCGCCTTATTTACACTTGTGGTAAAAACCAAGTCGCTTGATATGTTTGATTTTAATATGACGGTCAAAGTCCAGAACCATATCCCGAAAAAATTTGACATGTACCTCTCACTCTTCAGCTTAGTAGGCAGCTTTGAAGTGACAAGTATCGCTCTCTTGATAATTCTTTTATCGAGAAAAAAACTTCAAGCGTTCATCCCTTTCGTATTGTTTGCGGGTTCACATCTTCTGGAACTGATCGGCAAGGCTTTTATGCATCATCCGGGTCCTCCGTTTCTTTTTTTCCGTTACACGATCCCCTTCCTGTTTCCGAGTTCATATGTCCAACCGGGTTCTTCGTATCCGTCCGGACACAGTTTCAGGATTGTTTTCCTTTCGGTCATCGTATCCTATCTGGTGATGAAAGCACGGACATTCACAAAAAACGGAAAGTTCATCTGCCTTACGGGAATTGTCCTCTTTGACATTATCATGCTCGTAACAAGGGTCAGTCTCGGAGAACACTGGAGCACAGACGTGGTTGGCGGCACGCTTCTCGGTTTGTCCTCAGGTTTTCTTTCACTTCTGTTTTTGTAGACCGGTTAGTGAAACCGTAATCCGAAAAAGTCTGAGATCTTTCGCCCCTAAATCATATTTATATCGTTCCGTACCCCGGAGAAAATCATATCGTTTCTTTCCGGCTTCAATTGCCTGTTTGATCTTGAATGCATGAAGGAGCAATCCTACACTGTAAAACCGCTGTTCGGGATCATACCCGGAATTGTAACCCAGCACCTCGGTATTGTTTTCAAACGTCAACAGTCCCGCAGATTCGTTATTGTTGAGTTTCAAAAAACAAAGATAAGGTTTCCATTGCGGATCACCTCCGCTGGCCAAATCATGGAAAAAACTTTTCATTCCGGTGCTCATAAATTCGTGCTTTATGTCTGATGATGCCTTAACAAGTTCTATATACCGTTCAAATTCCTGTTCCGTAACCGCCGGGCTACATACGAATTGATGGGGAACCTCGTCCAGACGCTTTATTTTTCTCTTCAATTCATGTCTTTTTTTTCTATCCAACCCCGCCATATATGTATCCCAATCTCCCGGTAAATCCAAATACGGCGCAACCTGCTGAGCTTCCGTGTGAGCATTGCCCCTGGAAGATAATGTCCGGTATGTTAGAGAGTCTTCGCGGATATAATCCAGCCGGAGTTCGCGCACCGATTCCCCTGAAAGAAATGTAATCAAAACATCCCAAATCTCCTGAGCGCGGGCATATGAATCAGGAGCATACACAATATCTCCGTAATCCGTTACTTCCTGGTTATTAAGAACCTGTTTCATTCCTAAAAATAGCAGCGTATCTTTTTCCAATTCAAACTCCGCATGGGCAACACAAACCGAATTCTCGAAAACACCAAGCAAAAGAGAACCATTGCTGTTTCCCTGAAAGTGGTTAACTAAAATCTGTTGAAACCATGACGACTGGAACAACG
>JBJKRW010000019.1:0-6026 GCA_046704445.1 Microgenomates group bacterium | reverse complement strand
TAGTATAATAAAGCACATTATGAAAAAGCAAAATTGGATTAATCCGGTTTCGGACGAACTTTTCCGCGCAGTCCTTTCGTTGAAAAACATCGACGAAACGCGAAGATTTTTTCGCGATCTTCTTACCGAGCCGGAAATTATGGAGTTTGCAAACCGCTGGAAAGTCGCGCAAATGCTCTCAAAAAATATCGCGTATTCAAAAATCGAAAAAGAAACCAATATGAGTACCACAACTATCGCCCGAGTCAGCAAATGGCTAAAAAACGGCATGAACGGATACAAGCTTATGATCAAAAAATTAAATCATCATCACCTCGCCAAGGCGGGGTAGTTATTTATTCATATATATTCGATAACCCCGCCCTGTGCGGGGTTTTTTAATGGATCACGAATCCTTAATATTTAAATATGGAACAACTACCAACAGATCGCAATATTTTTTCACGAAGTATAGGAGTACGCGTCGTAGAAACCGATTTCAGAAAAATACCGGGACTCGACCCCTCATATTTGTATTCCTATGTATTGAAAACCGATGAGGGATTTGCCGGCAAAATCAACAACGGCATAAAAGCGGCGGAAGAAACAATATTCGAAATATTGATCAACGGAACAGACGATTGGCAGAATCTTTTTGAGCAGGCATATACGATCGGTGTCGACGTCGACCGGTGGGGACTCCGCCCCGAGGACATGAAAAAAATAGAGAGATTCGGAGAAAATATGTATGTCCGTTACCTGGCTTCTTTGGAACAGGAAACCGATGACGGAAACATATATCTTCCCGAAGATACCACCGGCACCCTGCTCGACAATTCCAACACCACACTTGAAAACGTTCAGCTTGTGTTTACCCTTGGCTTTTCCGCAGGACTCCTGTTTCGCAACGGCAACAAAACCAGATCTCCTCTCGATTGTTTCACTCCCTGTGACCGTCCGAATATCAATCTTCTTCAATACAAGGAATTCCTCGCGGAAACCATAGCCCTCAATGCCGAAAAAACAATCGATTCGCTGTGTTTCGGTCTCGGAAACAACCCGTCAACCCTCGAGGAATTCGAACGGATGGAACGGCTTCTTTCGCAATCAGTCGCAAAACTCCTTCCAGGCTTTGACGAAAGAATATATGCAATGATCGGCAAAAAAAAAGCAAAAAATACTCCGATCAAAGGAGGGCAAACCTCCGAATGGAACCGTGAATATTCCGAAAATATCCCGCTTGCCGCCCGTCTCTTGTCAAATGCTCCGGAAGCACAAAAACAGACGAAGCCCTCCACAAACGACATACACACGCTCGCCAACAGACTCCGGAGATTTTTCCTCAAAAGGGAAGTCCTTATCCGCGATGCCCAATCAGGCAAGTTTCAAACTCAACCGCGCATAAATGAAGCGATAAACGGATTTTTACTCGAAAACGCGGACCGGACAGAGTTTTTTACCCGGCCAGCTCAAGAGATTTACGAACAATTTCTTACCTACCTTCTCTCATCCGATCAAGAAAATCAGAATAATACCAATCTCATAAAATCGTACGTTCCGAAAGAACTGGCAAACGCAACCTTTTCCGCCGAAGAACAAACGCGCATTCTGGCTGCAATCTCTCCCTTTGACGCTGCCTACAGTAATGAACTTCCCGAACGCACCAGAAACGAAATATTTTACCGCTGGCTGAAAGCGCTTTCTCTTCTTTCGGGTATGAATAATCCCGTTGCCGCAAAAAAACTGTTCAGTGCGGCGATTGCCATGAAATCTGCAGAACGTTCGGAACTGCAAAACCTGAAAAAAAACGTTTCGGCGCTTATCGAATTCGGCTGTTTGTTCGAAGAATTGACAACCGACCAAAAACTTGTTGCGGAACGCATGGAACTTCTGGACGAAATAAACCACTATATCCGCGTAGTCACCGGTCTCAAGTTTGAATCTGCTATTTCAAAAAAAGAAGATATTAAACTGAAAAACGTAAGCAGACAGTTTGTACGGATGGTCTATGTGCTGACCAACAAACGTATTGCACGGGGAGAACTTACGCAGGAAGAACTGTTTCCGGTTAAACCCAAACGGACATACGCGGGAGATAGTACGTCTATAGAAGGTGATTTTGTTTTCGACCAAAAATTCGACTCGTATCCTTATCTTCAGACGGCCCTTAAAATCGCCAATCTTGACGATCCGTCAAAAAAACGCGTGTCAATACTGCTTATGAACCTGCTGATGAAATACCCTATGGAAGTTGCGATACCCGTGTTTTTGTTTACCGTATACGACACATTCGGGGATTTGGAAATACAGGGCGTAATCAATCAGGCGTTTGCACAAACCCCCGAACGCAGAGTGTTAAAAACATATATGATCGGCAATCGCGGCAAAGTCTCAATCAATGACCGCATCGTGCCCGTTCGTCCGGATAAAATTTCCGTGAACAACATTGTAAATCTTTCAAGATCAACAATTACCGCGTCAATTGACGGATCACAATCCAACCGGGCAATCTTAGGTCCTTCTATGGAACGTATGAACCGAGCCGAATGGGACGAACAATCACTCAGGCAACAGATCGGGCCGATAATAGAACAGCTTCGGAACGACGCCGGTTTTAACTCCGGCATAGTGCTGGATTGCGAATTTTTTCACATTCACGCCGACGAAACAGAACCGACGAACGTACAGAAAGTGAGCGGACTCGTGGCAAAAGCGCTGAAAAAAGAAGCGGAACTGCGTCTTCCGGGCAGTTCCGTTCAAGGACGTCCGGTCATTGATAACGCGCACGTAAGCGACCGTCTCGATTATGACGTAGTCGCACAAAGAGCAAACGAATTCGGTGTGGAAATTCCCGAAGTGTTATTTGAAGGAAGTCCATTGCAGCAATGGGTCGGTGACCAGTTGTTTAAACTTATTCCAAGAGACAAACTTATCAGACGCGGCAACAATCTGTATTACCGGGTAAATCCATTCGTGGAAGTGGAACTGTACACGAATATCGGATCCGGAAACGTCACACAGGCGTGTGTGTTAAACCACATCGCAAACGACGTGTATAAAATAAATCCTGAGGGATGGAACTTTCTGTTCAAAAATGTCGTCAGGTCACTCAATCCCGATCTCTATCGCATGTGGACGGAAAACGGATACCAAAGTTTCGAACAGCTTTACTACGCGCTCGTAAACATTCGGACAACTCCGGAAGATCGCGAGCTCTTAAAAGAAAAAGTATTTAGATCCCTGATCGCATCGTTTTTGGGATATCTCGGCTCTTTTGAAACGACCGGCACCGATGCAGCCGGTGCACGATCAAACATTAAAGCCGCGCTTGAATCCGGTGAAAACGCAAAAAAAAGAATTCCCGTGCAAATTCTGGAAAATTTTTTCGGAGAACAGGGAGAAAAATACCGCGCACTCTTTACCGAAATAAAACAGCAGATGTCCGAACTGAAAGACATACAACTATTCCGAATCGTCTATGATCTTACCACAGGATCGGTTTCGCTTATGAATTTATCGGGAAATTGACGCATATGATATTTACGCCCCGACAAAGCAAAATTATCGAACTCAACCGAAAAACCAACGCCACAACCATCCGGTTTGACAAAGGATCACCGAGTGTGTACTTGTTTTCCGGCAAAAACAAAAGAAAAATCGGTTATCTCAATCGGACACTTCTTCAGTCTGTCGGCATACACCCCACGCAATCGGAGAGACAACTTATGCGCCAAATCATTGACATTGAACGGGTAACTAATACACGAACACTGAACGAATCTCAACTGACCCTGACAAACGGAGCTCTCTCTGGTCTTTATTTCCTGTTGCCTTTGCTTCTTTCCCGAAAAGGCAGGATTATTGTGAACGATCTCTGCTTTGAAGCTACCGTGTCGCTTATAGAATCCCTTAATCTCATCCCCGTACCTGTTGACTATTCCGACGTCAAGTCTCTTGAAAAGAATATCGCGGCGGCGAATGCGAAAATCCTGTTTCTGAATTCTCCGGAAAATCCGAGCGGCAAAATATATGACGCGACATTTCTGGAATGTCTCGGATATCTTGCAAAAAAATACGGTCTGATTGTCATTTCCGACGAAGTAAATAACCAAAAAATTTACCCTCCTCATACCTATACTCCTCCCTGTCTATATATTCCCGATAAAAATCTTATTGTCCTGAATTCCTTTACCAAAAATTACTTTTTGCCCGGCATACGGCTGGGCTGGATAACTGCGGAAAAAAATCTCATCTCCAGAATGTACAACCTTACGGCAATTGCCCAGGTAGGCATCAATTACCCTTCACAGATAATCGCATCTTATGTCATCCGATATATGTCAAAAGAGATCCGGACAATAAAACAATCGCTTCTCAGAAAAAAACTGCTCATGGAACGCGAACTGTCCGCACGGAAAATACCATACATGAATCCGGTTATGGCAGGGTCCGTTATCTTTGTCAACACGGGAAAAAACAGCATGAAATTATCCCGGTTTCTGCGGGAACACTATAATATCGGTTCGATTCCCGGCGTATTGTTCGGTAAAAAGTGGAGCAAGTGGATGAGGCTTGGATTCGGATGCGTGTCGGATTCAGAAATCAAAAAAGGAATTTCTATTTTGGCAAAGATACTACGTAAATAGTACGTTACTGTTGTTATCGCCAACGGAAATGTACTCGGTTATACCGCTGACAATTCCGGGGCATAGCGGTATAATAAGATTATGAATATACAAAATGTCAAACCGCAGCTGTTAAAAGGATTCCGCGATTTTTTCGCGGAAGATATTCAGGTGAGAGAATACGTCATCAATACCTTTAAGCGTATATTTGAAAAATACGGATACGAACCGCTGGAAACTCCTGCGCTCGAGTATGCGGATATTTTTGAAAAGGAGTCCGGCGAAGAAGCGTCAAAGCTGTTCTACAAATTCAAGGATGAAGGCGGCCGGGACATCATGCTTAAATATGAAGTTATGATCTCCATGTGCCGGGCAGTTGCGGAAAACATCAATACGATCGCCTTTCCCTATAAAAGATATCAGATCCAGAATGTCTGGCGGGCGGAAAAACCCCAAAAAGGACGCTACCGCGAATTTACCCAGTGTGATGCGGACACGATCGGCACGGACTCCGTCATCGCGGACGCCGAGTTTATCCAGATGGGCATCGAAGCCATGGAAGCGCTGGGATTCAAAAAATTCCGCGCAAATATCAGCAACCGGAAATTCCTCAACGGCCTTATCACCGCAAGCGGCGCGGGCAAAGAGCAGTTTATTCCAATTTGTTTGAGTATAGACAAGCTTCCCAAAATCGGTAAAGAAAAAGTAAAGCGGGAACTTCTGGAAAAAAGGAACGTTCCGGCGGTAATCGCGGACAGAATTCTTGACCTCGTAACCAAAACCGGAGACGTCAGACAATTGCTCGATGAGTATTCCAAAGAGCTTCCCGGCTCTCCCGCTGCTGCAGAAGGACTGGACGAACTCGGGCAGATATTTGATTATCTTGGAAAAACAAATCTGCCGTCGGACACCTATGTCTTTGCTCCGTACATTGCGCGCGGGCTCGCATATTATTCCGGACCGATCTGGGAGTTTGAGATACTCGACGGCAACGTGGGGTCTGTTGCGGGATGCGGCCGGTATGACAACACCATCGGCAGATTTACCGGTAAGCCTACCCCTGCTACGGGAGGATCTTTCGGAATCGACCGGATCGTCGAAATCATCAAAGACCGCAACATGTTTGCATCCTCGCGCACTCCGATTAAAGTACTGATCACTCTTTTCGGCGATCAGCAACTTGCAGACTGTCTCGAAACCGCAAACAATTTGAGGCAAAACGATATTCCCACCATGCTATACCCCGAACCGGTCAAACTCGACAAACAGCTGAAATATGCAAACCGCAAAAAAATTCCGTATGTGATCATCATAGGTCCGAAAGAAACCGAAAAAAAACTGATCAAACTGAAGGATATGACAACCGGGGAACAGCTTGAATTAAATCAAAAGGATTTAGCTCTCAAGTTAAAAAATTCATAA
>JBJKRW010000018.1:0-7017 GCA_046704445.1 Microgenomates group bacterium | reverse complement strand
ATTCTACTCCTTGATCTGAGTGGACGATCTTGGGAAATCTCCCAACGGTTTTGAATGAATCCCAAAACGCATCAATGATTAAATCTTTTGTGTGCCTGACCGATATCTGCCAACCAACAATTTCTCTGGTATATCGGTCCATAAAGGTTGAGAGGTATAGGAATTTCTCCTGGTAGCGAATGTAGGTGAAGTCAGATACCCAGATAACCGATGACCGTATGGGACAGTTGCCTTTGATGAGATTGGGAAATGGAGCTGGTAGTCTTCGTTCATCCCGTCTTTTTCTCCACCTGGCCATCCGTTTGTAGGGTTTTAGCCCATAGAGTTTCATAACTCGTCTCACTTTTCGCTTTCCCAGTCCTAAGGCTAAACGCAATTCTCCGGTGACCATAGGCGGGATTGAGGCGGAGAACATCCAGGATCTGTTCTTTCATGTGTTCGTCTTTTGGTTTCTGTATGGACCTGTGGTACAGCGTGGTGTGGAGGACGTGGAGAAAGGAGGCTAGGCGATTCAAGGTGAGATTGATGCCACCTGCTCGTATTCTATCAAGAATCCTTTGGAGAATCTGCCGTTTATCTCCTCTTTTTTTTTAACCGCTCCACCTCAATCGTGAGAGCGCCGATAATGGCTTTGAGTTCTTGGTTTTCCCGTTTGAGGCGGCTGTGTTCCATAAGGGATACATGGTCTTGGGTTGATGATCGAAGCCAGTAGTAGATCGTCTTCTCGTTGATTCCATACTGTTTGGAGAGGGCAACTACTTTTTCTCCCTGTTTGATCTTGCCTAAAATCTCTTCCTTGATTTCCTTGGCGATGAGCGGCATACCTGACGTGTTTTCCTAAAGCAACTGGTAACTCGCCTGTTTAGAAAAACATGTACAGTATACCGGAGATCCCTCAACTGCACCAGACGAAGAAAAGGGATAAAGTGTATTCAAAAATCAGTGACAGTTAAAGATTTAGAAACTCAGGTTGATAAAGTATTATTAACTACCGATATTCCTGAAGAACTGCGAAGCTGGGCAATTAAACAGTTGAATGTCGAAAACCAGAACGAAAAAGAGATCCAGACCACTGTTAATCAAAACCTGGATGAACAGTTTGAAAATTGTCTGGCGGAAATTCATAATCTGACTGATCTTAAGATTTCGCCGAACAATATCAATGGCGCTTTAATTCCTGAAGAAGAATACAAGACCAAAATGAAAGAATTACAAAAAAAGAAAAAGCAGCTTGAGAAAAACAAGCATAACTTGGGAAAAAGAATTGATCGGTGGGTAATGTTATCCGAAGATACATTTAATTTTGCCTGTTATGCCCAGACCTGGTTTGATCAAGGCGGATTAAAAGACAAGAAAATAATTCTTCAAACTATCGGTTCGAACCTAATTTTAGACAATAAAAAGCTTTATCTGACCATCCCTAGACCATTTATCGAGATTAAAAAAGCCAAGACAGAGGCTGATCAAATAATATCGCAGTTCGAACCTGAAAAAGGGGTTGATAAGACAGTTCAATTACATGATCTGTTTTCTGCTAATCCCATTTTGCGGAGGAGGCGGGATTCGAACCCGCGCGAGCTTATTCAGCTCAAGGGTTTAGCAAACCCTCGCACTGGACCGGGCTATGCGACTCCTCCTAAAGATATTCAGCCGTATGTGGGCGAGGAGGGAGTTGAACCCTCAATCCCGATACAATCGGGAACTAGCTCCTGAAGCTAGCGCGTCTGCCATTCCGCCACCCGCCCTTACAATTTTTACCGCCTTCGTCTGCTCCCGCCTTTGGCGGGATTAACTGTCCGTAATCGCTCGCTTTGCTTCGCGAACGGACAGTTGAACATTCCGCCACCCGCCCTTACAATTTTTACCGCCTTCGTCTGCTCCCGCCTTTGGCGGGATTAATCCCGATCTGATCGGGATTGAATTTCCGCTACCGTATTATCAACTATTATCTTTGCGCTCGATTTTACCGGGATTGAACTGTTTTATGTCCACTTTTACAGTTTTACCCCTCCCGTCTGTTTTTTCTTGATTTATTATAACATTCGCGATAGTATATTGAGTATGAACGTCGCCAAAATCATCAAGGAACTCAAGGATAAATATCCCGGCAAATTCATCCTTCTCAACACTCCGGAAAACGTACGGGAAATCGTCTGTGAAATCGAACCGACTTCCGCTCATCGGGATTACAGCACCGCGGTTGCGGTAATAGACAGATCAAAACCTCACTATCATCAACATATTACCGAGGATTACAAAGTCCTCAAGGGAACATTGGTCCTTCATATCGGTAAAAAGGTATTCACATTACATGCGGGAGAATCAACCGTAATTAAGCCGGGCAATATCCATTTTGCCGAAGGAGACGAAACGTGGATTATCACTACAGCCCATCCCGGATGGACAAAAGAAGATCACCTGTATCCAAAATAATCCCGCCCATCCCTCACATATATTCGTAATAACAGACTTGTATTGTAAATTTATTTACTATTTATACAATTGCTGCAACGTTTTTTGGTTTTCGGGTGTAATAAGCTCCTGCAGGATCTTACTGTCACTTTTCGGCAGTACAGAAGCAGTCTGGTGTAAAAGTACGGATAAAGATACTATGCTTGCGATGAGCGTCACAAGAGTGATGACGAGCGAAATCGTCCCCGCTTTTACATCTTCACTTCCGTTGTTCTGAAAAAAAACGTATTTCACGAAATAATATATGCCGATAGGCGGCAACAGAAAACTCCAGAGATACGCCTTGAAGTAATGTTCGGCATTCTTCGCTTCCTGCTCTTTTTTACTCATTTCAGCCATTGCCTCGAAAGTCTGTACCTTGGTCTGATAATCCGTATTTTGAAGAATCGGGTCGGTCATATCTTTCATTGTATACCTCCTGCAGATTCAATTTCCAGCGGTATAACGACAGTTAAAGTTCGGGTATCTTTTTTTCAAAATCCTGGGGAAAGAACCAAAGCTGCGTATGAGTTACTATTTCCGTAGTTTGATGCTTTTTGATACTAATAAGTTCTAGTTTTTTTAAGCCTGTTTCAAATAAATCCGAAATTGAATCAAGAATTGAGAACGGAAAATGGACACTGTCCTGTCTACGCTTTATTTTCCTCATTCTGTAATCTTTTCCATTCGGCACTTTGGCATTCGGATATATTTTGAAAACCCATGGATTTGCCGCAAGAAGCCTTTCATACGTATGCTGTTTATTGATCAACGGCTTCATCTGCAGAAGCTCGTGGCCTACATAGCCATTATGCTTGATTTTCGGTATTTTCAGGTCTGAGCCGTCAAAAAAAAGATTCAGACAGACTTTGTCCTTTGCCTGTTTATCACCCGACAAACGCCTTAATCCTAGCATTTGCGCAAGCAATAAACAGATTGCCCTGGCAGTCCATAAACGCCTTGAGGCCGAAATGATACATAAATCAATATCGTCTTTTTTTTCGGCATTCATCATCGAAACCGTACCCGATACCCCCACCAACCTGATTTGAGGTATTAACGAAAGCGGTTGAAGGTATAAACGGAGTCTGAACATCCGTAGTTTCCTGATGGAAAACTTTACCTTATTATTGTAATTTCTGAAGAGATTTCCACTCTGAACGCTCCGTAAAGAAGGATTACTATACTCCCCTAGGGTATATCTGGTCTGGTTGTTCTGACGCTTTTCTTTAAAATTTACGGCAAATTCTGCGCTTTTTTTTGCATTTATTATTTTATTTTCCTGCATGTTTTGTAAAATCTCCGTAAAACGCCGTTTAGAACACTTTTTTTCCAAAAAGGTGTAGATCTCCTCAAAATTCGGAGGATATTTGAAAAAATAAAAATACCGGAGTACTTTCGTTATTGCCTGCTTCACGGAATGGTTGTTGACCCCCTTTTTCTTTTTGATGATATTCAAGGTCGTCATATATCTTCTTCCTATTGTAACACTCTATGCTTTGAATAGAACACACAAATAATAATCTGCCGGAATCGAAATGAAGGAGAAGGCGTAAAAATAGCAAATTTACATCGTCTTCAATTTTTCTTTCAGGAGCAATCTCACGAATTCAATCAGCCTTAATTGACGTTTCCATCTCCACGGCTGGGTCAATAAACGGTAAAACCACTCAAATCCTATACTTCTTACCCATCCGGGAGCACGGTGTACTTTTCCCGCCGCAACGTCAAATCCCTGCCCTACCCCCATACAAACCGTTTTATCGAATATATCATCATGACGCTCTATCCATTTTTCCTGCCATGGAGAACCAAAAGCGACAAATATCATATGGGGCTTGTAGGAACGCACTATTGAATTTATTTTGTCCTGTTCGGATTTTTGGGGATTCCGAATATTATTAAATCCTTCGAGGCCAAAAAATTTGGCGTGAGTATAATACTTTGAGTAGCAATCTACGAGTTTGAGTGCTACTTTATGTTTTCCGCCGATTAGCAGCACTCTTAAGCGCATCTTTTCGGCCAAATCCATCAGATCGCTCATAAGGTCAACTCCGGTTATTCTTTCTGCTACAGGTATACCCGATACCCGGGCCGCCATATCAACCCCCACTCCGTCAACAATTGAGATTCGGGCCATCAATATACTCTTTTTAAAAAACCTGTCCTTGTGCGCAACTACAAGATTCTCCGGGTTAAGCGAAACGATATGGCATAGACCTTTGGGCGATATCAGGAACTTTTTAATTTCCTCTAGGATGATCTTCTTTGATTGATATTTTATCGGAATTCCCAGCAATAATTTTTTTGTAATAAAATGCTTCATGTTATAGGTTTATTTTTAAAAATATATATTCTGTATTTTACTGAAAATTGTATACAATAATTGAACATATTATTGCATTATTATAACAAATTAGATTCAAAAATATAGTAAATTCCTGGACATGTCTTATAAATTTTACTATATTTACATTAAAATTTTAAGTTAATTTTGAAAATAATAAATAATAAATAATAAATATTTATAAAAGCGTCTTATAGGATAATGCTTTGAGTAAAAAATACCATTTTCCCTATATGAATAGGCTAAAAACGATTTTCAGCTTAACGGATTGCTTCTTTAAAACTATCAAGATTCTCTATGGCCATTCCGACGCCCCGAATCACACAAAACAGCGGCTCCTCCACGACAAACGAAGCCACTCCGACAAAATAGGTAATATACCTGTCCAGGTTGTGCAGAAGCGACGTTCCGCCCGAAAGCACAATTCCTTTATCCACGATGTCCGCGGCAAGCTCGGGAGGAGTCTGCGAAAGTACCTCTTTGATTCCTTCGAGAATCTGTTTTAGGGGTTTTTGGATTGCCTCGTTGATGCTTTTCTCCCCTACTTCAAATATTTTTGGTAGACCTGTCTGGAAATCCCGCCCTTTTACTTCCATGACTTGTTCTTTCTGCGGCTGATTGGCGTCCGTATGGTCTTTTGATTCTTCAATAAATGCACTGCCTATTTTCATCTTGATTTCTTCCGCGGTTCTCTCCCCTATGATAAGGTTATGTTTTTTTCTCATATGATGCATAATTGCCTCGTCAAGTTTTGTCCCTGCCACACGGACCGTTTTGTACACCACCAGCTGGCCGAGGGAAATAATGGCAATTTCGCTTGTACCCCCACCGCAGTTGACAATCATATGACCTGACGCCTGCGATATGGGAATTTTTGCGCCTATGGCGGCTGCAAGAGGCTCTTCGATCAAATAAACGTCTGACGCTCCCGCTTGTTTACACGCTGCCACCACCGCACGTTTTTCTACCTGGCTCGCACCTCCCGGAATCGAGATCATCAGCTCGGGCCACAGTACCGAACCTTTCAGTGCTTTTTTCAGAAAATACGTAATCATTGCCGAAGTAGTCGTATAATCTGCAATGACGCCCTCTTTCATGGGTCTTGAGGCAACAATCGATCCGGGCGTTCTTCCGAGCATTTCCTTTGCGTCGTCGCCGACGGCAAGAATTCTTTTGTCTTCCAGAGAATATGCAACGACGGTCGGTTCATTGAGCACTATTCCCTGTCCTGCAACGTAAACAAGAGTATTTGCTGTTCCCAAATCAATGCCGACTTTTTTCCTAAACAGCATGGATGTTTTGCACCTCGCACACAGAATCCTGAAGTCAAGGTGATGAATATATAACGATATTTATTGTATAATACTTTACGCAAAAAGTGTTTTCTGTTTGTATTCGTTTTCTGCGTAACTCTATATGAAAAAAATCGTCGTACGGATCATTGTTGTCATTCTTTTTTTCGGCATACTCGGCCTGGTGATTGCGTATGCCCGCGGATATCGGATCGATATAGAAAAACGCGCTCTCGCGCCAACAGGAATCATCTCAATAAGCGCCGCTCCAAAGGCTTCCAAAATCTTCATCAACGGACAATTAAAGGGGGTTACCGATATGAACGTCACATTGCCTCCGGGCAATTACCACATAGAAATCAAAAAGGAAGGCTATACCGCCTGGACAAAAGACGTAAACCTCAAAGGAGAGCTCGTTCTGACGCTAGACGTACTCCTCTTTCCCCTTAACCCTTCATTATCTCCCATGACCAATCTTGGGGTAGTAAAAGCCGTTGCCCTGGATCAGACGGACAAAATTCTTCTCGTGAGGGACAATAACGATCCCACAACGGACGGAATATACTTATTTGACGCATCAAAACAACCTGTCTCGTTTTTTTCGCCGATGAAACTTATTCTCCTGAAAAAAAATCTGCCGGCTGACATCAATCTTGAAACCGCACAGTTCTTTTTTTCACCGGATTACAAACAGGCAATCGTGCAATTTGACAAGGAAAAAACTCACGTTTCATATCTGCTGTCCCTGGATCAGGAAAACACAAATCTTTTTGACACCACAAACTCGCAACAGATACTTTTGGACGCATGGAATAAGCAAAACGATGAAAACAATATGAAAATTCTCGAAACCTATCCGGACCAACAGGTTAAAATCGCCTCCGAATCGTTTAGAATAATTGAATTGACTCAGAGAGAAAACAAAAA
>JBJKRW010000017.1:0-7189 GCA_046704445.1 Microgenomates group bacterium | reverse complement strand
GGATAGAACATAGCCGTGTAGGCGAATCGGTCACCTATGACTACGCCCGATTCTTTATCGAGTTCGTATTTGATCGAACTTCCCTGAGGAATTTCCACGAATACGTTAATATCTTCCGGAGGATTTTTTCCGGCCGAGAGCTTTGTGATGTCCATATGTGTTAATTAATTTTTAATTCCTTACATTGTCCGAACCGATATGCCACCCTTTACAATCATATATTTATAGCCTATTGCCACACTCCAAATATAGGACAGACCTTTTTAGGTCTGTCCTCAGAGATCGAGGGTGGCTAATTTGGCGTGGGTGACGATAAATTTTTTTCTTGGCGGAACTTCGTCGCCCATAAGCATTGAAAACACAAAATCCGCTTCCTGTCCGTCTGCAACGGTTACCTGTTTCAACACTCTGTTTTGGGGATCCATGGTGGTGATCCAGAGTTGGTCCGGATTCATCTCTCCCAGTCCTTTGTATCGCTGCAAAGAAATATTCGATTTTCCGTCTTTTGTCATGGTTTTCATTATCTGGTCGCGTTCTTCATCAGAGTATGCGTAATTGATGGTTTTGCCCGATTGGAGTTTATATAGAGGTGGTTGGGCGACATACAGATGCCCTTTGTTGATGACGTCGGGAAGATGCCTGAAAAAAAAGGTAAGGATAAGAGTTCTTATATGCTCGCCGTCCACGTCCGCGTCGGTCATGATAATGATTTTGTGGTATCGGAGTTTCGCATAGTCCACGTTTTCGCCGATTCCCATACCGAGTGCAATCACAAGATCCTTGATTTCCTTAAACGCAAGTACGCGGTCAAGATATGCGCGTTCGGTATTGAGGATTTTTCCTCGCAGAGGAAGAATTGCCTGGAATTTCCGGTTTCTTGCTTCTTTGGCAGTCCCGCCTGCGGAATTTCCCTCGACCATAAAAAGTTCGCACAACGACGCATCTTTTTCCTGACAGTCTGCAAGTTTACCTGGTAAGGTGGCGCCTTCCAGCGCTCCCTTTCTTAAAACGGCATCCTTGGCGGCCTTGGCGGCCAGCCGGGCTTTCTGTGCCAGATATATTTTGCTTAAAATCTCTTTTGAGGTTTTTGGATTTTCCTCAAAATATATTTCCAAAGAGTCGAATACGCTTTGTTGAACAAATGTCTGTACTTCTGAGTTCCCAAGCTTTGTTTTTGTCTGACCCTCAAACTGCAGATTGGTTGATGGCATTTTGACATACACGATTGCGGTCAGACCTTCCTTGACGTCGTCACCCGTAAATGTTTCGTCCCCGTTTTTGGTGCCGAGTTCTTTTTTGGCGTAATTGTTGATTGCTTTTGTGAGTGCGGTTCTGAAACCGGTAAGATGTGTTCCTCCCTCTGCGGTGTTGATGACGTTTACAAAAGAATGTACGGTTTCCGAAATGGAATCGTTGTATTGAATGGCGACTTCAAGCTCTTTGTCTTCGAGCTGTTTTTTGATGTATATGGGATCATGAAGGACTTTTTTTCCGCGGTTCAGATCCTTGATAAGGGACTGAATTCCTCCGTCGAAATAAAATCCGTAGGAGTCCTTGTTTTTTTTGTTAAAAATTCTGAAGTATACGCCGCTGATAAGATAGGCGCGTTCCTTGATCTGTTTTTTGAAGATGCCGGGGTTGAGTTCAATCGTTTCCTTGAATATTTCCTTGTCGGGAAGGAAAGAAACCGCTGTTCCGCTTTTGTAGGGAAACTTGAGTAGGGAATCTTTTACTTCCTTTACGGCATATTTCGGGATTCCTTTGACGTATTCCTGGCGAAAGAGCTTTCCGTCACGCCGAACCTCAACAACTACGTGTTCGGATAACGCATTGACCACAGAGGCTCCCACCCCGTGAAGACCGCCTGAAATTTTATAGGCACCTGCATTAAATTTCCCTCCCGCGTGAAGTTTGGTCATGACGAGTTCCAACGCAGATGTTTTGTATTTTGAGACTTTGTCTACGGGAATGCCCCGTCCGTCGTCAAATACGGTCAGATAGCCGTTTTCTTCTATCAGGACCTGAACGTTATGGCAGAATCCCGCCAACGCTTCATCGATTGCGTTGTCTATAATTTCGTTTAAGCAGTGATTTATGCCGTACTGAGAGGTTGTTCCTATATACATCGCCGGCCTTTTTCTGACCGGTTCCAAACCTTCCAATACTACAATGGATTCTGCCGAGTAACCTGACGATTTGGACTTATCCATAGCGTAATATATTATAATCCAAAATGGGGCCCGTTTCCAGTCGATTTTCTATCAAACAGAGCCTTGTGAGGCTCTATATAAAGACCGTCTCCGGGAGCCCCATTTATTTAAGTTCTACTTTGCCTCCTGCCGCTTCCAGTTTCTTTTTTGCTTCATCTGCCGCATCTTTTTTGACATTGCTTAAAAGCTCCTGCGGTGCGGATTCGACCAGTTTTTTTGCTTCCATGAGACCGAGATCCGGTTTAATTTCACGGACTGCTTTTATGACGTTCAGTTTATTGTCGCCTGCTGCGGAAAGAACAACCGTAAAGGATGTTTTTTCTTCTGCCGGTGCTGCCGCTCCTGCCGCCGGTGCCGCTGCTGCTGCAACTGGCATTGCGGAAACGCCAAATTTATCCTCAAGATATTTCGCAAGTTCAGACATTTCCACTACAGTTAAACCTTCGATTTCGGTTGCGATCTTTGCCAATTTTTCCGGTAATTTTGTGTCTGCCATCAATGTTCACCTCCCTTTTTGTGATTTGAGATTTGTAATAAAATCATCAAAATTGCCTATCTTCAAAGCTTTCCAACGCCCCGTCTTGCACCTCGTAGGTGAAAGGGGTTGGGGTTAGGCGGATTTGGCTTTAAGGATATAGACAAGTTTGTTGATGTTGAATTTTAAGGCATATACAAAATGTGACGATGGGCTTTTCAGGCTGCCGATCAGATTTGCCGCGAGTTGGTCCTTGGTAGGCAGCTTTGCGATGGTTTCAACCTCCGTATCGCTGTAGGTTTTTCCATCCAATACCGCATTCTTGAATCGTATGGTTTTTTCCTTTTTCATAACCTCATACAGCACGTGAAGTCCTTTGTCCCATTCTCTGTCCAGGGTGAGAAGCCCGGTTGTCTGAGTCAGAGGGAAATATTTTTTCCTGAAATCTTTAAGTTGGGTGTTTTTTTCGGAAAGTTTGTTGATTGCTTTTTCAAAAAGAGTATTTTTGACGACGCTCTGAAACGAGTTATTTTTTTTGAGATCCTTTCTTACTCCTTCAAGGGTTTGATGAGACGTTTTTTCAAACGAAATAAGGAGAAAATTCGGATAGTCGCTGATCGCCTGCAACAGTGAGTCAACCTGGGTTTTTTTTGCCTGATTTGCCATAGTTATTCACTTGTTCCGGTTTGCTCGGAAACTCCTCCGGGAACTTAACTTTTTATGATTCGCATGATACCGAATCAACCCGAAGTCTTGGTGAAACAAAAAACAGTATATCACGACTTCATGATTCTTGCAAGAGCTCGCGGAGAGACTTGGTTTTTTTCTCCTCTTTACCCTGTTTCTTTTGTCTTTTTGCACCGGCCGTGACGTTGTATTGTTTTGCGGCCGCCTGTTTTTTCTGGAATGATTCTACTCTTCCCTGTACGTCTACAAACCGGTGCTCGCCGGTGTACATGGGATGGCATTTATAGCACACTTCTACGTTAATGGTTTGTTGGGTCGATCCTGTTGTAAACGTGTTACCGCAGGTGCAGATGACTTTTGCTTCGCCGTAGTACTGCGGATGTATGGCTGTTTTCATAGATTTTACATTATAACAAATATTTTAGAGAAAACTAGCATATATTGGGTCGGGAGCGAATGTTTTTTCTAGGTTGCGCATTTGTAGCCCTACAAATTGCTCAAGATTCCTAAATTCTTCCTTTGTGAAACCCATTCCCGCCTGTCCGCCGAACAAAAAATAATGATCGTACAGCCGTCTGAGAATCTGCGGGATATCCTGAACGGATCGCGCGGAATTAAAGTATGTTGCCATGGCAATATAGCGCGTTCTTCCAAGAAACAAAAGTGCTTCAATCACGTGCCAAGGTACGCCGTAATTTGCCCATACGTGTTCCGCAACTCCTTTATCAAAACCCTTTGGAGAAATTTTCAAATCCGCACACGAAGCGGAGCGTGAATTTGTATATGTTATCCACGGCTCAAGATCGGTTACCGGATATTGATTTGATATGGTCGGGATAATCGGGACAATTGTCCGGTATCCTCTTGCGTGCAGAGTATCGACTACTGCAGGAACTTGCGAGGGATGGATTGAAGTGGCTTCGTCAAGAAGCGCCAGACCGTTTTGAACGCGAGGAAAGTTTTGCGGTGTACACATATATTTCAATTCATCGGCACGGTTAATCTGTCCGAGAGACTGTACGTCAAAATACGCAGCAGGAATTCCCCTTTGTTCCGCCAACTGCAACAGTTGAGGCCGGAGGCCGAAAGTTTTTCCCGTACCGAATAATCCGTGTACGCAGACGATAAATAATCCCGAAGCCTGCTCCGATCGCATAAGGATATAGTCCGCGTCGTCGCTAAACTGTGTCAATGCATTCCGGTGAAGGATTTCGTCGGCTTTCTGGGGATTCTTCACCTGGCAGACATACCGGGGATCCTGAAAGCGTGAATGTGTTTCCAACATGCTAAATATTATATCATGCTGACCTATAGTACTCAAAATTTTATTCGTCGATGGTTTTTAATCCTATAATATGATATAATTTTAACTATTATGGCCGAAAAAATTGGACAAACGCCGCTTCGCATTTCATACGTTGCAAATACTCATTATGAAGTATTGGCCCCTGAATTAAATGCGGGGGGGATTTTTGGGTCAATGGAATCGCGCGTTGCACTCGAATACTCTGGCCTGGTTTGCGGAAAAAGACGCAAAATCAGACCCTATTCGGTCCTTGAATCTTGAGTATGCGCAGGATCTCGTTGGGAATAAGGATTTGACTGTTTGGACGCCTGGTATTCCTAACGAATACGTTTCACGAATAATTCCGATTTTAATCGGCGTGAATCATTGTGCGTTTCCGCCGCTTCACGGTGAGCTAGAGATTGAAAGTATTGATAAATCATTTATCAATCATGAAACCGTACAGGCTATTCTGACTGCTTTTGGTATTTCCAATCCCCTTCTGCAAGAAAAAAAAGGAATATTACTTCAACAAATTGCAGAATTGTCTCAATTGCCGGCACATGCGTTAGAATTAGTTGCTCCCGGTATACAGAACGATATTTTAGGTCTATTGAAAATACCGGAGACACACAATTCATTGATCTATATCGATCCTGAAGTCGGGAAAGTGGTAAACGCATTCGTAATTGCACTTATCCGGAGCAATTCAATTTTTACCGATCCATGGAGGTTTAGACCGCGGACAAATTATCAGAAAAAGCTTCAGGAGTCCGGATTGAACATGTATTACCCAAGCGAAGGAAATATATTTTTCGGAATAAGATATATGTGGCAGAATGTTATGAAAGAAATAGGAGGGGACAAAAAACACAAAATGACAATGGCTGATTTTCGCCGTGCACTGTGCGACTATTTTGATAGAACAAACGGTGAAGAGTTTTTGCGGCAACTTCCTCCGCTTATTACAGAAGTCAAGTTAGACACAAGAGATTATAAATATTCCTCAGGACTTATTATTACGTTTCAAGAATTCTTAAACGCACTTTCAATAATGTTTCCCGAAGCAGTTATTCCGACCATTCCCGATTCCGCAGAGAGATTGGCGGATATTCCTCAGGATCTTTATCATAATATGATCATGGAATTTAAAGACGGACTAAAAATAGGTTTTTATTTATCCCATTCAAGCGGACGCTGCCCGCAACACAGATGATACTTAGCCATAGTGCTTGAATATTTATCAAGGTATGGTTTAATATAGTAATTTATTATAAGTATATACTAGTATGCCAAGCGAGAGGGTATCGAGAATCAGCAGAGCGATCAGTCAGGATTTACACGGTATTGAAGATTGGGTGTTTTCTCCACGGAAACGAATGATGCGAGTGTTAGGAATTTCGGGAGATACATTGAATAATCTCGAACGACTGAATATAGGCAATATACTTTATGGAGCGCCGGCTATAACAACCGCTATTCTTGGTGTGTTTGTGAATAATCCGGAGCTTGTGAACATCAATACAATTATGTGGTGTTTATGGATAGGAGAAACTTTTTTTCAAATAGGAGGAGTGGTTCTGAGAGAGGGAATAATGCCTCGTCTCCGAAAATCACGCAATATTCAGGCGACGCCTTTGGATCCTCAACCACATAAACTTATAGTTGATAATGATCATCCACGCTCGGCGATGTTTACCTACGAAGCACAATAAACGAAGCGCATAGAGTCTTCAGTACATTATGAGGTAAATACCTTATCCCATTTTCCGTCTTCAATGATTTCCTCGAGATTATGAAAACTTTTACCTATGCGGTGATCGGTCAACCGGTTTTGCGGAAAATTGTAGGTCCTGATTTTGTCCGCGCGTTCCCCTGTCCCCACGTCCTTGACATATGAATGCATGAGCCCTTTTTTCTTTTCTTCCTCCAGCTGGTAGAGTTTGCCGAGCAATAAATCCATGGCAATCTTGCGGTTTGCTTCCTGATAGCGTTCCTGGCTTGCCGTGACTACGATTCCGGTCGGTTTGTGGGTAAGTCTCACCGCCGTGGAGACCTTATTGACATTCTGTCCTCCGTGCCCTCCCGAGCGATAAAATTGCCAGTCAAGGTCGGACGGATTAATACGTACGCCGGACTGCAGAATCTGCGGCAATACCACGATTACGGCGGTAGAAGTATGGATACGTCCTTTCCGTTCGGTTGCGGGAATCCGCTGTACGCGATGCACGCCCGTTTCCTTCCTGTAGAGACTGAATGCGTTTTCGCCGTGAATCCTCAGGATATTGACGTCAAGATAAGAAAACTTGAATCCCTTTTTCTGCGCGAATCTGATATATGACAGGAGCAACTCTTTCATCCAGAGTTTTGATTCGTCGCCTCCTACGCCGGGAAGCGCTTCTATCACTGCAATGTGAGGGTTTATTTGCATAATTAGTTTATAAAGTTGATAAAGTCAGTAAGGTTTATAAAGATAATAGAATGTGTAAAGTTAAAAAGTTAATAAAGTTTATAAGGTTAAAAATACTACCT
>JBJKRW010000016.1:0-3582 GCA_046704445.1 Microgenomates group bacterium | reverse complement strand
TGAGCGATCGTTGCGAGTTTGGATGAAAAACCACATCCGAGATAGTCCGCTTTTTCACACAGAATACCATAAATCGTAGGGATTTAAGCATCACGGTAATGTTTGACGCACAACCTGTCGCTACCTTATCGGGATCAATGCTCCATTATGCATACGACGGGGAAAGCGCCGCCGATCATGCATATTTAATCGGCCGATCTCAACATCTCCTGTCGCGCATCTACCAAACGCTGACTGCGGTGTTCGGCTGGAAACGGTACGGTTTTGCCAGCTCAATCTCCTACGATCCCTCCATGATCCAGAATATGATATCTGATCAGGAAGACCGCTTCAACAAACCGGCAAAAAACGCTCTGTTCGAATTTGAAAACGGGAAAGTAATCAGTTTCCGTCAGGACGAGAACGGCTTAAAAATCGATTCACAAAAACTAAGCGACGACATTGACGGAATAATTCAGAATCTGAAACGGATCCAGAAAAACACGACGGTTACTCTTCAAAGCACGGTTATCAAGCCTGAAATCACATTGGCAAATTCAAATAATTTCGGCATTGAAGAACTGATCGGAGAGGGCCAATCCAATTATTCCCATTCTATATCACAACGCATTCACAAAATCATGCTGGCAAGCATGCAGTTTCACGGAGTGCTCGTTCCGAAAAGAGATATCTTCTCGTTTAATTCAATTGTCGGAGATATTTCATCCTCAACCGGCTACCAACCCGCCTATATCATTAAGGGCGGCAAAACCGTTCTCGGTGACGGCGGCGGTGTCTGTCAGGTTTCAACAACACTCTTTCGGGCTGCATTAAATTCCGGTCTTCCCATCGTTGAACGTCACGCACACGCATACCGCGTGGGATATTATGAAAACGATTCACAGCCCGGATTCGACGCTACCGTTTTTGCCCCTTCGGTTGATTTCAGGTTTAAAAATGATACTCCGGCCTCAATCCTCATTGAAACGGACATTGATAAACAAAACAATATCCTCCGTTTCAAATTCTACGGCAAAAAAGACGGAAGATCCGTGAGCATATCGCCTGTCAGCGTCTATGACGTACAGCCTCCACCTCCTCCGCTGTATCAGGATGATCCTACATTGAAAAAAGGCGTTCAGAAGCAGGTTGATTTTGCCGCGTGGGGATCAAAAGTCAGTTTCGAATATAAGGTTATGCGCGGAAAAGCAATAGTCACTCAGGATAAATTTTTTTCGGCATATCAACCGTGGAGAGCGGTATATCTTGTGGGTACCGCGGATTGATTACCTGAACCAGGCTGCACGACCAAGAGTGTAATGAAGATCTTTATTTCTCCTTTCTCCTATGATTTTCGCGGGAACCCCTCCTGCGATCGCATAGGGCGGAATATCCCTGGTAACCACCGCTCCCGCTCCCACAATCGCTCCTTTGCCAATGTTTACTCCCGGAAGCACAATAACACGAGGTCCCAAAAAAACATAATCTCCGATATGTACCGGCGCCTGAATCACCGATTCCATTGCACTGAAATGTTCGGCGTTCACATTATGCTGCGCGTTATAGATCATTACTTCCGAAGCAATATCCACATGGCTTCCGATTACCAGATCATCCCTGCCGTCCAGAACCGTATCTTCCCCAATGATAGTGTCGCGGCCAATGGAAATATTCTGAGGATTGTACATTCTGATACCCATATGGAGCGTGGAGGACTTTCCTATTTTCATACCCGAAAGCCGATAGAACAATCGCCTTACATGATGACTCGGCACATAGGATACGATATGCAGGATGAATACGTTGAACTCCATCAGTATCGCGGCACATCGCATTAACAGTTTGTTAATGAATTGTGACATGGTCAGATTTTTTCCGGTTTTGTCTTGAATCGGTAAAATCATATATACCGATTATACATGATCTTCCTGTAGTACTCCAGCCGGAAGAATATCCTTAAAAGGCTTCGTAATGCCTTTTATCTTATGTCGGGTTGCGGCGGAAAAAAATATCAGTGTACAATATAGTATGGCGGATTTAGATATTTTTACAGCGGCAAAACCCGTCGGACCCATTGACTCGCATATTCTGGAAAAACTTGGCTGCCCCGCGTCACTATCAACACTTTGTCAGAGACTGAACACTCCGTCAACAATACAACAATACATGGTCGAACATTTCATATACAACAACAGCGATACGAACTCCGGCTTCCTAACCATCATACAACACATGAGCGCCGACTGCTTCGAAGGAGGAGCGGGATTCGCGTTCCCTCTTTTATATTTACACGGGTATTATCCTAAAATTGTTATGATTCAGGCCGATAACCGTATTGACGTAGATCATACGCTCGTTGTCTACAGAAAAAATAATTTTATCGGCAGCATTGCATGGTCAAGCTACAAGACGCTTATGGACCGTCCCCCTATTTTTTCGTCGCTGAGGGATTTGATCATGACATACTTTCCCCATTACACCTGCGAGCTTCCACAGTATAAGGGACATTACACGGTTATCGGTTACTCCGATCCCATAGACCTCGTGAATAAATTCGGGAGAGAGTGGTTTTTTACCTCGGGCTCTCGCGCACTTCAACACATATATGATAATTTTACGGAGCATGTATACTGTACTTCGTTATTCGGAAATAAAAGATATCTTTATCCGCCGGAAAAAAAGATGGACTGATTATTCTCCGAATCCGTCCAGAAACCGTGACTTAATACTTTCGCCTCTTCTTCCGAACATGAAGCGTCTTTTGGTATAAATCAAAAAAAGTTTCCGTTTGGCTCTTGTAACCCCCACATAAAAAAGCCGGCGTTCCTCTTCGAGTGAATAAAGATCATCTATTGATCGCGAATGCGGAAGTATCCCCTCCTCTACTCCAACAATAAATACGCAGGAAAATTCTAGACCTTTTGCTTGATGAAGCGTCATGAGTTTTACTCCGTTTTTCTGTTTACCTTTTTTTTCTCCTTCAAAATATTCATTTTCGACAAGCGCAACTTGTTCTAAAAATTCAGTGAGATCCGGATGGGAAAGTGCAACCGATTTAAGTTCCTTTATGTTTTCCAGTCTCGAATAGTCGTCTTCTATATTCGGATTATACCTCTGGAGGTAGCCGGTCGCGCGAAATAAGTCTTCCATAAGCTCGGCACTTTGTGTGATTTTCCCTTTTTTTCCCATTTCAACAAGATACGATTCAATTTTTTGCCATAGTCTTTTGCCGATCTTCTTTAAACGGTCTTCCGCCAATTCATCCTGCCTGTTTGCCGCAATACGCAACATCGCAAGCACATCACGGATTTCCTTCCGTTCATAGAATCTTGTGCCTCCTATCAAAAGATAAGGAATACCGTAATGTAAAAAAGCTTCCTCCAGAATACGGGACTGCGCATTGGTTCTGTAGAGAACCGCAATCGACTCATACGGTATTTTTTTCGCAAGCCGCATTATCTGCTCGGCAACGAAAACAGCCTCGTACTCCTCATTGTCAGCTTCGTACAGCGTAATTTCCTCTCCTCCCGTATTCCTGGTGTAAAGACGCAGAATCGGATGAGTTTGATTTTCGGAAATTACCCTGTAGGCGAAATCAAGAAT
>JBJKRW010000015.1:0-14928 GCA_046704445.1 Microgenomates group bacterium | reverse complement strand
CCTTATTACACCCCTTGCCGGGCGGAGGATTATCTGATTGATAAATCAAGAAAATTTACCCGCCCACCGGCGGGTTTTTTTGTTGTTACACGTTTATTTCAAAAAACATGACCGAAGCAAAAAACAGAACAGATGCATTAACGTTAAGAGAATTTCCACACATACTGGAAAAAGGCCCAACCCCATATATAGCACAAGAATATGCTACACGACTTGTAAATTTGGCGGGGCCGGATTTGGGTGAAGAAAGACGAAAACAAGTAGAAAGCGGAAAAGCCTACATGGACGCACAGGATTCCTGCCGTCGGTTCACCGAAGGAACGGAAATGTCGATACAGATGGCTGAAGAATTACTGAGGGGAAAAGAATTTGACTGGTGGGATATCGAAGAATATCGTAGAAAAATGGCCCCTCTGCTCAGTGCAACATCTGACGGGCAATTTGTGGCGGTTATGGGAGCTTACGCATTAAACCGCGTTATAGGAAAAGCAGGCGTCTGGATCGCAAATCACAAAGAACTTTTTGGGCCCGGAGAAAATGTGTTTTTGGATGGATTAACTAACGCAACTGTTACAAATTTCGGGGCAGGATATCCTCTACAGATGGTCGCCGCAGAAGCCATCAACACAACTTCCGGCGGCGCACAGTGTCCTCCTTATACCCCGGGGCCCCTTATGGACGTTGCAGCCGAGGCTCTATTGTCAGTTGCCCCCATTCCAAGGGACGGGGCAAAAGTAGCGTGGTTTAATTCGGGAGGAGATGCGGTTTCCGTAGGAATAGCCGCTGCTGAAAAATTTACCGAAAAGGCGCATGGAGAAAACGGAAGAAGAAAAGCAATCTTTTTCAAAGAGGCCTATCATGGAAACATCGAGGGCCGAGCAGGTCGCGTCACAAGCGGAATTAATCAGATGTTTCATCATGAAGACCAAAACTCTATCGAGATGGAATTTCCCGATAAAATAGACGGCGTAGAACCCGCGCTTGAAGGGATTCGGGAGCTTATAAAGAGGAAAAAAGCATCATGCGTGGTCTTTGAATCAACTCAGGGGGACGGTGGCGGAATAACCATGCAACCGGATTTTTTTGTAGAACTTATGAAGTTGTCTCTTGACGAACAAATTCCGCTTATTGTCGACGAAGTACAAACAGGGTTTGGTAGATCAGGAAAGTTTTTCGACGTTGAATATCTACTAGAGCGTTGGCGCGACTCTGCTTACGTAACAAGCGGAGGCTATCCGGAGAATCCTCCTTTTATCATGGCGGTTGCAAAAAATATGACAAATGGGGCTGTTCCCGGATCAGCCGTAATATTTCCCAAAGAGTATGCGGTATTAGATCGGGCACAAGGTTTAAATACCTACTCTGCTCACCCTCAAACTCTGGCAGCAACCATAACGACGGTTGACCTGATGAGGCCGGAATTACTAGAAATGGTTGCAAGAAAAAGAAGCGTGTTTGACGAAACCATTGCCCCATTCGTTAATCCGGATGGATATATTAGAGGAGTCCGCGGACATGGATTACATCTTTTTCTTGATGTTAAAGATAATCAAATGGTGCAGATCGAATTATTGGGAAAAAGAAGAGTTTTAACCGGTACCGTAGCCCGCAATGGTTTGCGTATACATGCACCGATTAACGCGCCCGATATTGTATGGCGTTCTCTTGCTCAAACCATAGGAGAAACCGCTCAAGAGATCGAACGCGGACACATATCAAACCAAACATTTACAATTTTACACAAAGGCGGCCCATCAGGACTGGCAGAACGATAATTATTTGTTATAATATAGGATAAACTTATGACAACTGCACCATCGGCGAGGATGACTGAAAACGTTTTAAGAAGGGGGGAAAACACCACGCCTCTGTTTCTTGCGGAACATGATGCTTTTGCTCGCGCTTTGTCAAGTCAGGCAAAAGCAGGAAGAATGGTTTTAGAGGAACAAATTCTTCCCACAAACGGCATACAAACGACTGCAACCGGATACGAGTTTCCGGGAGGAAGACAAGCCGTAAGAATCAACGGTGCCGATGCGGCCGAAAAGGCAGCCGAATTTATTACCCAGCAGAGGGGCCTCTCTGTGCCGTCCCATCTTGCCACCATGACCAAAAAATGCGGGGCCGGAGCAATGGTTATTGGTAGCAAAGGGGAGCCGCTTGCGGTAAGTATGGGCTTTCTTGGATTCGGACCAACCGGACTCGAGATATTTGAACCCAAATCTCTTGCTGCCGGCCAACCGGAAGCGGTACAAATGGCGCATGATGCGGTTTTTTTTGACGCCGCACGATTGGGAGTCAATGTCAACGGAGGACCCGGCAATCATTTACTCTCCCCCTTGTTTCCTTTCGAAAGCGCACCAGAAGGAGCGGGAACTCACACGCCGGGCAATGTCAAACGCGCGCTACTGGCTATTAAAAAGAATCAATACGGGTTTTACTCGCGGGCAGATCTTGGATTTACCTCTCCGCGCGGAGAAGGATATTTTGTATTAGAAGCGCTCACAAAAGACGGAAAGCGCGTAGTTATCAGACAACCAAGCATGGCTGATTATAGCGCCATTATAGAACTCCAGCGTAAAGGCTGGAGAACTAAGACCGAACAAGAAAGCGGGCTCCTTGTCAGATCTCCTGAGTTGGATGCGTTTAATACCATAGAAAACAGTATGCTGATCGCGACCGTTGACGGAAAAATCGTGAGTTTCGTATTCGGTTTTCCCGGATTAAAAGACGACAAACTCGTACTGTTTTCACATATGGCATCAACCGATCCGGACTATGAATCGCAGGGAGTAATGCGCATGATCAAATTGGCCCAGGTGCTGCGCGCGCATAATGCCGGATTTGATAAAGTAATCTGGACCTATAAACCCGGATATGAACGAGAGGCGGCAAATCACCACCTGAATCTTGACATACTGGGAGCGGTAGGTGTTGAATATCACGCAGATGAATATGCCTCAGCTACCAATGTCGGAAGATATGATGATGTCCCGACAGACCGCTTTCTGGTCAGTATGGATTTAAATGATCCGGCGTTCATACGACACATAACGGGAGAAGAACCGAAACATAGATATACCGTAGGAGAGGCCAGGACATTTCCGGTTGCCACGGAAGATTCCTTTGCATCAAAGCTTCGTTACCCGATCAGACCGAAAACTTGGAACGAAACAGACTATCTTCGTGCTATGAGAGGGGTTTTTCCTCGACTCATGGCAAGAGGCTACCGCGTCGTCGGAACCGCAAACGACTTCCATAGAGAAGGCGGTGAACCCAGGATTTCCGAGGCATACTTTATTTTGGCAAGAGAATAATAAGACGTTTTTTTCAAAAACCGATACAATATCCTATGGCCAAAAAAATTATCTTAAAGCGCGCGGAAGTATTTCTCGTTTTGCTTAACCTTGTTCACCCATTCACCACCTCGTTCGGCACCTATAAACAATTGCCAAGGCCGTTCGTCAAGATTACCACAAACGATGGATATGTAGGGTTCGGAGAAATTCCCACACTTACCGACCCCGCATACAAACCGGAAAGCGACTATTATTCCGTACTTACTTCCCTGGAAAAATTCATTATGCCTGCAGTTAAAAAACATCAGGATGAATATGGGAGGTTTTTGGACGTCGAAGATCTCCGTAAGAGCTACGCGTGGATTAAGGGCGCGAACTTTGCAAAAAGCGGAGTAGAAGCTGCGTTTTGGGATATTATCGCGCAAAAAGAACACAAACCCCTCTGGAAACTGTGGAGAGGTTCAAAACGGGTTTTTTCGGTAGGAGTCAGCATAGGAGGAAAAACAAAAGAACAGGTTTTGGAAAAAGCGGCGCACGCGGTGGCGCTGGGCTATAAGCGTTTGAAAGTAAAAGTGTGGCCGGGTTTTGAACTTACGGCAGTAAAGTCCTTAAGAGAGCAATATCCGCACATGCTTTTGCAGATCGACGCAAATTCATCCTATACCATGGAAAACTGGAAGCTCCTCAAGCCCCTGGATCAATACGGTCTTCTCCTTATCGAGCAGCCGCTCTACGACGACGATGTTATTTATCATAGCGAAATATCCAGACACATTAAAACGCCGATTTGCCTTGACGAAAGCGTTCATTCACTCGACGACGCAAAACGGGCGGTCTTTCTTTGGGAAAAGAATAAAATTCTTGACCGGCTGATCATCAACATAAAACCCCCAAGAGTTTCGGGCTTTTATGAGGCTATAAATATCGCAAGATTCTGCGGAAAAAAAGGCGTAAAAACATGGATCGGCGGAATGCTGGACAGCGCATGGGGAAAAGCATTTAACCTAAATTTTAACGCGTTGAAAGAAATATCGTTGCCAGGAGACCACTTCTCCCCTACCGGTTCGTATTTTGAAGAAGACGTTACCAAAACTCCTCTTGTGTCAAAAAATGGCGGATATTCTCTTACAAACGCCGTATCAACCGGTTGTGAAATAAACCGGCGGACAATAAACAAACTCGGGAAAAAATTATTTTCCGTTTCCTTTTGATATTTATGCGCCTGTTTGATATAATAAGAACTTCACTATGAAAATTACAGGAAATAAAAGTTTCTTTTTCTTTTTTAACCCCTTGGTTTGCGGGGATTCCCTGTAATTTACATTTTTTGTAATTTATAGCCCCGCCAACCGCGGGGTTTTTTAGTTATATGACCATTTCAACACATTTACCCGAAACAGATGTGCTCTCGGTTTGCCCTGAGCTGCTTAAGTCTGCCTCAAGTCCGGCCCGGACAACCATTATGCCTCTTCCTGCAGTGATCCGTGCCGGGATCAGGACCAATCAGGAACATTTCCACGGATATGTAAACGGAAAGAACCATGAAGCAATAATCCGGCCGACAGGTTTGAAACCTATTGAGTGCGGTCTCGGAAGTTCGCTTATCCAACCGAAAGGAATAGACGCACAGATAAACTACCCTCATCCGTATGCGGCGGATTTTAGCCGACGCATATTGACTGACATTAAATTAGCGGATTCTGTGGATCCGGATCAGGTTATTGTACGCACGTCGCACAAAAGGATTGTTGACGAAATCGCAAGGACTCTTCCCGAAAAATCCGCTCCGCTGGTATATTGCCAAAGCGACCAAGAGATTTTTGAGCTTCCCGAAGGGAGAGTCGCCAATCCGAAAATTATCGTAAAAAATCTTGACGGAAACAAGGGAGAGCTTTTGGTACAATACGCCGAGCATAATAAACAAAGCGTCATATTCGTAGACGCATCCGAAGATATACAGATAGGGGATATTGCGCGCATATATGATGCGGCCATGCAAAATAATCATCTTCTTGTATTACATGATCCGCAAGGCAAATACAAAGAGCTTTCGGAAAATGACGGACATGTGATTTTAACGGGTACCCGCGGTGAAATCGGCTACGCCATTCTTCCCCGTCCTTTATTTGATGCGTACAACAATATGAGAATGGTATTTATGCTTCCCCGGCATAGGATGCAAAACCCTGAGTCAAAAGGCTCCTCACATCTTGAAAAACAGATGGGCCGACATTTATTAGGACGGTATGGACTTCCTCTTCCTAATGACCGCGTATATTGGGGTGAAGGAAGTTATGATGTGCTCGATCAAATGATCGGAGTCCTTCCTTTCGATCGGGTTGTAGGACTCGGAGCACATTTTCCGTATATAAAACAACACGCACTGAGAAACGGAAAAAAATACCAGGCTTTTCAACACGACCATACGCTTGATTTCGGCAACAATCTGCAGGCTTTTAAGGAGTTTATCAGAGAGGAAGAAAGCGTCCCCAGTATTTTATATATAGACATTCCAAGCAATCCGTCCGGACACGTGTATGCCGTTCAGGAAGTTGAGGAGTTTTTGAGAGTAGCTCAAGAAAAAGGACATTTTGTTTTATTGGATCTTGCATACGGCGACCTCATGTTAAACGTCGATGACTATTACAGATTGGTAAATACATATTCCAACCTTTCTGTTTTGGGTTCGTTTTCAAAATCAATGGGAATGGCCGGAGAACGTATAGGATACGGCATCATGGGAGAAACGGTATCCGAAATTATGAACCGTTCCAAAATTACAAGTCCGGTCACGCCAAAAACATATCAACTTATCTCTTCCGTACTCGATCCCGAAACCATGTATTCTCATCTTGAGGAATCCAGGGCATTGGTAGAAAAAGGGAAAGAAGCCCTGATTAACTCATTCCGTCAGGTTAATGCAGAACTTGATCGCAGTTGTCCGGGTATTAAAATTACAATTGCCTCTACCCATCCAAGTGCAAGCATATTATATGCCCGCATAGAGGGGGCCGATCAGTTGCTGGAACAGTCCGGCTTGAAACAATTGGGCGTTTCCGTAGGAAAAATTCTTTCCGAACGTTGGAGAGTAACCTGTGAAGCCGGAGAAGAATTTGCAGACACGCATCCGCTTACAAATATTACCGGTTTCAGACTGCGCATTCCAAGCGATATACATGACGCTCCTGAAGTAGCCTCGCGCGTCTTCTACATGCTGTACGAACTCGTACACGACCCCCAATCCGTCACAATCCAGCAATCCGATATGTGATACAATATATGTATGAAAAACCGAATTGTCGAGTTCGCAAAAAATCTCATCACCGTTCCCTCCACAAAAAATAACACAAAAGAACTTCGGCGTGTTTTGGCGCTTGCAATAAAAAAGGTGGGAAACGAATTCTCCCGGGAAGATTTTGAAAAAGATGGCGTCCCGAGCGTTTTGTTTTACAATACAAAATCGCGGCCAAAAAAATTTAAAATAATCCTTAATGCGCATCTTGACGTGGTTCCGGGAAAAGACTATCAGTACAAGCCGTTTGAAAAAGACGGAAAACTGTACGGCAGGGGCGCCTTTGACATGAAATCCGCTGCGGCGGCAGAAATTCTGGTGTTTTCGGATATTGCAAAACAGCTTCCTTACCCCGCCGCTTTGCAAATCGTTACGGATGAGGAAGTGGGCGGATTCAAGGCTGCAAAATACCAAGTTGATCAAGGAATTAGAGCGGAATTCGTGATTGCGGGAGAGGGAACAAACTTCGGAATCAACAATAAGGCCAAGGGGATCATCTGGGCGAACATAAAGACCAAAGGAAAAGCTGCCCACGGAGCATATCTGTGGCAAGGAAAAAACGCAATCGGAAAAATGAACTCGGCGCTGACCTCCCTGTATAAACAATTTCCCGAACCGACAAAAGAGGAGTGGAAAACCACAGTCAACGTCGCCCGCATCGAAACATCAAACCAGACAACCAATAAGGTACCCGAAGACTGTACCGCACAACTGGATATCCGGTATATCCCGGAAGACGGATCGTCTATTGTTGATCGCCTGAAAAAAGCGCTCCCCGAAGACGCGGTGTTTGAAATCATTACGAAGGAATCGGCACATTTTTCTGACGAAAAAAACCCCCACATTGCTCTCCTGAAGAAAATAGTCAAACGTGTTTCCGGAAAAAACACGGGAACAATCGCAAAACACGGCGGTTCCGATGTTCGTCATTTTACCCGCGTCGGCAACGACGGGATAACATTCGGCCCTGTAGGATACGGGCTTCATACCGATGACGAATGGGTGGATATAAAAAGCCTGGAAGATTATTACACCATTCTCAGAGACTTTCTTTTGGAAACGACTTCTTTATAGCGGTGGGCCTGAGGAAAACCTAAATGTGGACCCAAGGGGATTTGAACCCCTAATCTCTTCCATGCCATGGAAGCGCGATAGCCGTTACGCCATGGGCCCTATGAACATAAATTTTTCTCACATTATTTTATAATATTCATAATGATATTTAAAGACCGCAAAGACGCGGCACAACAACTGTCAGAGAAACTGCTCGCCGATCCATATATTCAAAAAAACAAAACCAACGCTGTCGTTGTTTCTCTTCTCCGCGGCGGAACTGTTTTAGGCCACACCATTGCTCAAAAACTGGGAACGCCTCATCTGGCGTTGTCATCGGTTAAAATTCCCTCCCCTCATTACCCGGAATTAGGTCTTGGGGCTTTGTGTTTCGACTTTACATATTTGGATCCCGGAATAATCGGGTCGCTCGGACTCCCCCACGCTTCCGTACAAAAACAAATAACGATTGCACAATATAAATTCAAAAAATACCAATCCTTATTCCGTCTGAAGAAAAAACAGTGTAAAAACAAACTATATAAAAAAATCGCGCTGCTTGTCGATGACGGAATTGCAACAGGATCAACCGCGAAGGCCGCATATCTGTTCTTGCGCTCTCTTAAACCAAATATAATTGTCTTGGCCGTCCCGGTTGCACCAACGCACTTTCATGCCCGCGGATTTGACAGGTTTTTTGTTCTTTATCGCGAAGATGCGTTTTCCTCTGTTTCTCAATTCTACGCACATTTTCCGCAGGTTGATACGGACGAGGTTGTTCGAATATTGTTTCCGGGTCGCTAACGGAGCCTGTTTCTTTTCCGGCGAAAACTCCGAACCTCCTATATATTTATAACAACGGGCTGCTTATTTTGAGTATACTGAAATCATGGAGCAACATCCTATTCCGCGACAAATTACCACGTTCGAATTTAAACTTATCGGTTTTCTGACCATTAAACAATTCATATATCTTGCGGTGTTTATCCCTGCCGGCATCCTGATGTATCTTATATTCCCAATTCCGCTATTAAATATTCTGCTTGCCGTTATTGTGGGAGGAGTCGGTGCAGCTCTTGCCTTCGTTCCCATAAACGACAGGCCAATGGACATATGGATCCGTAATTTTTTTAAAAGGCTCACGTCTCCTACCCAATATCAATATCACAAAAATAATAAGCCCCTGTATTTTCTCCAAAACCTCCTTTTCGTATCCGATCCCCACCGGGTCATGGCTCACATAGAGTCACAGGAAAAATTGTCGCAATATCTGGCAAAAACCAGCCCCCGTTCGTTCGGGACGAAAAAACAGGATATAAGCATGTTGTTTCATCTTCCCACATCGTCTCTTGCGCCGCAAAAAAAAACAGGAACAAAACCAGGTCCCGGTGTCGGGGCATCGGTACAGAACCTAAAACCGCCGGCAACTCAAGACTCAGCCGCACAGCCGGCAAAACCGAAAGGACCCTTTTTTACCGGAATAGTCAAAAACCACAAACTTATTCCTCTTTCCGGAATAATGATATATGTTAAGGACGACAAAGGTTCCGTTTTGCGTCTTTTAAAAACAAACCCTCATGGCGTATTTGCGACATTCAGCCCGCTGCCAAAAGGTGAATATTCATTTGAAATCAAGGATCCGAACAACAACTACTTTTTTGATACAATAAAAATTAAGGTCGAAGACATCAATCAAAAACCTCTGGAGTTTTACTCAAAGGAATTATTATAGTTTCTATTATGGCAGTACAAAAACCGACATCGCCAATCAAATCGTCAACACAGTCTTTTATTGAAATTGAAGATATTAAGGACGACGTGGTCGTAATGAAAGACTATTCCGCATCCATCGTCATTGAGGTAAGCGCGGTAAATTTTTGGCTTCTTTCCCAAGAGGAACAGGCCTCAATGATATATGCATACGCAAGCCTGCTTAACTCTCTTTCTTTTCCCGCACAAATACTTATCCTTTCGAAAAAAATGGACATTTCCATCTATCTCGAATATCTTGACTCCCGCATATCAAAACAACAAAACGAGCTTTTAAAAAACAGGCTGTCGAGCTATCGGGAATTTATCAAAACAATCATCAAAAAAAACACCGTGCTGGAAAAAAGATTTTTCTTCGTTATTCCGTTCTCTCCGCTGGAAATGGGTATCAGCGGAACAAACGTCGTCGGACTGAGAAAAGAATATGTGGTAAGCAGAGCAAAAACAGCGCTCTACCCTAAAAGAGATCACCTGTTAAGACTTCTGGCAAAAATAGGATTAAAAGGCGCCGTGTTGCAAAAACAGGAGCTGACCGAACTTTATTATAACCTATGCAATCCGTCATCGACGGGAAGAAGACTAGCGCCGATTGACAGTTATACAGACACCGTCTTGACAACAGGATAGCGGTCTCATTATCAGTTCATACAGTCGTGTTTAATTTATTTCCCAAACAAACACAAACCGGTTCACCGGCAACAAACCAATCAACAGGCGCCGCAGCAGGAACAAAGTCCGGGCAAAACGTAGCGGGCTTTATTGCAAAAGGGGCCGTTTCGACCAAAGATCTCATTGCTCCCTCGTTTATTGAGGTTGATTTTAATAACCTCAAAATCGACGAAAAATATTACCGAACGCTCTATGTTGTGGGCTATCCCCGATTTGTGTCCGCCAATTGGCTTTATTCCCTCATAACCTTTGACCATCCGTTATACATCTCGATGTTTGTATACCCCACCGAGACAAAAGGAGTGTTGGAGGATTTAAAACGAAAAATTGCGGAAATGGAGGCTACGATCGAGGGAGATGTAAAAGCCGGCAAAGTTGTTGACCCGACCGTACAGGTTGCGCTCGACGACGCACTGGCGCTTCAGGCAGAACTCGCAAAAGGCGCGGAAAGATTTTTTCAGTTCGGCCTCTACATAACCATTCCTGCAGACACCCTGGACGAACTAAACCAGATTACAAAGGAAGTGGATTCCGTACTTTCCTCCCTCCTTATTATCGCGCGACAGGCAACGCTTGAAATGGAAGAGGGGTTCAAGTCAACCATGCCGATGTTTTACGACAAGCTTGAAGTCTGGAGAAACATGGACACAAGCTCTCTTGCCATGACCTTTCCCTTCGCAACGGCCTCTTTGACAAAAAACGAAGGAATTTTGTACGGGATCAATGAGCACGACGGAAGCTTGATTATTTTTGACAGATTCACGCTGGAAAATGCAAACGCGGTGGTCCTGGGAAAATCCGGAGGAGGAAAAAGCTTTTTTGTCAAGCTGGAATCGCTCCGTCTGCTCATGATGGGCGTCGACGTGATTATCGTCGACCCCGAAAACGAGTACGAAAAACTGTGTTCTTCTATGGGCGGCGAGTTTGTGGTGTTTTCAACCTCTTCGAAGAATAAAATCAACCCGTTTGATCTGGCGACCGCCGATCCCGAACCGGACGAGCTATCAAACAAAATTCTTGACCTTCACGCGCTCATGAAAGTAATTATGGGAGATCTCACCCCTTCCCAGGACGCGCTTCTTGACCGTGCGCTGGTATTAACCTACCGGGAAAAAAACATTACGCAGGACCCCGAAACATTCAAAAACGAACCCCCTCTTCTTGAAGATTTATATAAGGTATTAACCGGCATGGAAACTCCGGAGGCAAAAGAACTTGCGGACAGGCTTGAAAAATTTGTTAGAGGCTCCGCTGCCGGAATCTTCAATCAGCAGTCAAACTTCGACATCAAAAACCCGTTTACGGTTTTCGGGATCAGGGACCTTGAAGAAAACCTCAGGCCCGTAGCCATGTATGTCGTACTTGACTATATCTGGAACCGCATACGCAAAGAGCATAAAAAACGAGTCCTTATCGTCGATGAAGCCTGGTATCTGATAAAGCAAAAGGACTCCGGGGCTTATCTGCACGCTTTTGCAAAACGGGCGAGAAAATATCTTCTGGGACTCACCACCATTACACAGGATGTTGAAGATTTTTTATCAACAGACGAAGGAAAGGCCATCATAACAAACTCATCCCTTCAGATTATCTTAAAGCAGTCGACTGCGGCGGTCGAAAAAATTACCGAAACATTTTATCTGACCGGCGGAGAAAAACACTTTCTGCTTTCCGCAGGCGTAGGCGAAGGGTTGTTTTTCGCCGGACACAATCATGTCGGATTCCGAGTCATCGCGTCTGACGAAGAAAAAACATTAATAGAATAGACGGAGGCTTGTTGTGTTATAATATAAATAGGTCATCTTATTTACACATATGGGCGCAGAAACGGTCACAGGAATAAAACAACAGTATTCTATTCCCACAGAAATCACCCTGGGCCCCGGCGCAATACAACAGCGCCGTGATGCTGCCAAACAACAATTATTAAATCTTATCCGGCAGCCCCCTAAACCATTTATCGACGATATTGTTACAGAAATCGTCAGAGATTATGACTTTACCAAACACCCTATCCAAAAACCGAGCTTTGACGACGTTGCGAAGCTCACAAAAGAGCGCCGGGAGGAAGTAGTGTCAACCATCGCAAGCGATCTTGCAGATGCATTATTTGCACAAGATCCTGCAAGAATGATGAGGGCGGTTCTTTTTCTCAATGACGCCTCATTATATGACAAGGCCTCGATTGAGAGAATCGCCGAAGACGCTTCTGCAAAACTACAACGACACCAAAAGCGCGATCAAATAGCCGGACTCGTAGAGAAACTCTCAAAAGCCGCTCTTTTCCAGGAGGTTTTATCGAATTATCAAGGAGAATTTCCTTCGGATGTGGGAGTAAATGCTCCGGAAAAAAACGCGATCGGAACCCTCACGGATGTAGGGGGCGGCCATCGAGGAACCATTCCCATTTTTCCCCAACCATGGAACACCGAAAAACTTTTGACCGCATATCGTTATTTAAAAATACCGCAACCGTCTCCTGGGATTGACGAAAGAATTCAATTCTTAAGAAATAATCCGGAGGCAGTGAATGGTCCTTTTGCTGCCGACATTATCGGCGACAGATTCACAGATGCGGTTTATTCTCATTCTGCGAAAAATCTTTTGCCTGTGGCGAGGGCCTGCAGAGACCTTAATATAACAAACGAGCCGCGCATTGCAAACAGAATGATCACAAGAATGAACAATCCAACCCCAGGCGCGATAAACAATATACAAACATCCGTTGGAAAGCTGCTTGCTGGGGTTAGAAACTTTCAATAAAATCAGCGGTACATTACCGGTTTTTCTTTTTGAGGAAGAACAAGGCTCATTCTGCGGTCCTTCGTGTTTACCCGTTCAAGAAACACCTTGATTTTGTCTCCTATTTTGATATTTTCTTCACCCGTAAGCTTGCTTATGTGAATAAGCCCCTCCACGCCCGGCTCAAGGCGGATGAAATAACCGTATTTCTCTTTTCTTACCACCTCTCCCGCAATCTCCTTGTCTTTGGGATATTTTTCTTCAATTTTTTCCCACGGATCTTTTGTCAATCGTTTTAATGAAAGATTGAGCTTCATATCCGTCGGGTTCTTCTCAACCACCACCACGTCTATCTCCTCTCCCGGATTCACGTAATTTGCCGCGCTCGACACTTTTTCCCATGAAATCTCGGAAATATGAATCAGGCCCTCCACGCCGTCCACCTCACAGAATGCGCCAAAATCGGACACGCCCAACACTTTTGCTTTGTATTTTTTTCCTTCTTTGATTGCGTCAAACTTCTTTTTAAGGTCTTTCTGTGAAATTTTAAGTACGGACGCTTTTTGGGAAACCACCAATCTGTTTTTTTCCTTATCGACCTCCAGGATTTTTACCTTAATTTTCTGTCCGGAAAGCTTTTCCGGCTCGTTCATGAAGCTTTCAAGCAGTTGGATTTTCGGAATGACTCCACGTATGCCCATAAAGTCCACAAAAACACCCCCCTTACCGTATTCTCCGCAGACCGCCTCTTTTTCCTCCTGTTTCTCCTTCTTTTCCTTCAGAATCTCCCATTTACCTTTTTCGAAAAATTTTTGAAGGGAAACGACCGGATAGCCGTTTTTGGACTCCTCGGATATAATCCTCACTTTTATCGTGTCCCCCAGCTTCAAATAAGGGAGATATGTGGTTATTTCCTTTACCTCGAGTTCTCCCAATACGGCCAGGGCTTTTCCTCCGACATCAAACGTGGTTCCTTTTTTTGAAAGCGAGACGATCTTCGCATCGAGCTCCTCTCCCTTTTTGATTTTCGGAAGGCTTTGTTTTTTCAGCAGGGCCTCCATGGGATTCGCGGATTTGTTGGTTTTTTGCATCGTGTATAGATTCTCCTTCCTTGAGCGGGATACCCCACTCAAAAGATTATATACTATATCAAATACGCCTCAGAAATACAACTGCTTGCATTCTTTATTCCTATATGATATATTATAGGGTGTTATGGATAATTTTTTATTACCTTCTCTCGTTGAGAAGTTCGTCAATTATCTGAATTCTCAAGGTAAATCAAACTTTACCATCATTGCCTATAAGAAAGACCTCGAACAATTCTCGGGCTTCCTCTCAAGCAAAGAGATAAACGACATCCGCGAGGTTAAAAAGGACAATATTGATGCGTTTATTGCAAAGCTTATTACAGACAACTACACAAAGAAGTCCGCCTCAAGAAAGCTTAACTCCATCCGCACCTTTTTCCGGTTTCTGAAGAATGAAGGGGTTGTGGAACAAAACCCCTCGCTTGACGTTTCCCATCCCAAGTATGTACAGTCCCCTCCAAGAATATTCAGCAAGCTTGAATACCGCGCCCTAAGAGACTTTGCAAAGGAAGACGTCCGCACATATGCGCTCGTAGAAATTCTTCTCCAGACAGGAATCAAGATAGGAGAACTCGCCGGATTGAAGCTTTCCGACCTTAATGAAACGGTTCTTCATATAAAATCCTACGGAAAAGGCCCGGAAAGGGACGTTCCCCTTAATAAGGCGGTTAAAAAAGCCGTAGAAGACTATCTTAAAATACGGGGAAGCTCCAAAGACGACCACTTGTTTATTACCAGAACAGGGCACCCTCTCCTGATTAGAAACATAAGACAGATTATCTCCCGGTGTTTCAGGGAGGTGGGCGTTGAAAACGCAACGGTAAACGACCTCAGAAACACCTTTATTGCCCACCAGCTTATGAACGGAGCGTCCGTAGAATATATTGCAAAACTCGTCGGCCACAAACGGCTTTCTTCAACAGAACGATTTCTCAACCTTGTAAAAGAAGAGGCCGAAAAGAAAGAAAAACTTGGAGAACTTTAATCTCCCTTTTTTAAACAGCCAAACAAA
>JBJKRW010000014.1:0-5250 GCA_046704445.1 Microgenomates group bacterium | reverse complement strand
AAAAGCCGGAGTGTTCGCCTTTAAAGGCGTCTTTAAAGATTCGGGTTGTAGTTGCCTTTACATATTTTCAAATTATAGCATATCGACAATCTATCGTCAAAAACTCGGGTCTTGACATTATAGGTTTTTTGTTATAACATTGTTATAACATTATATATTACCATTTAATATGTCCCAAACCAAACAAAAAATTATCAAAGTCGGCAATTCTCTTGCGATTACATTACCCGCTTCTTTTGTAAAAGAAGGAAATATAAAAACCGGTGACGAGGTAATTGTCGAACAAAACGCAACGTACAAAACGTTATACGTAAAACCCGTATCAAAAGGATATACTCCAAAATTAACCCCGGAGTTTTATGAATGGCTTGAATCAATCTCCAAAAAATATGAGGGTGTCATTAAAGAATTAGCGAAAAAATAATAATGACCGTCTTTATTAATCTTGAAGAAGTGTATCAAATCCATGAACGAATGATAAAAATCGGCGGAGGAAGACAAGGTACAAGAGACTTTACCTTACTTCATTCCGCCATCGAAAGACCAAAGGCAACGTTCGGCGGACAGCTCCTGTATCCGACACTTTGGTTAAAGGCCGCCGCTCTATTACAATCGTTGGTAAAAAATCATGCATTTAATGACGGAAATAAAAGAACAGGCTTCTTTTCCACCCTTCGCTTTTTAGAATTAAATCACTACACGATACAATGTACAAAAACGAAAATCGTAGATTTTGTTCTTTCCGTTGGTGTAAAAAACGTAACAATCAAACAGATTTCAATTTGGCTGAAGAAATACTCGGTTAAAATTTAGATTGGGTTAAAAATATCCTGCTGTCCAGAATGCGAAGCTACCTACTCCCTGCGTTTTGAGATATGATTCTTTTGCGGCGACCGACTGTTCGTCTTCAAACCAAACCACATGAAAATCCTCAAAACCGTAATTATCTTGTACCACGGAATTGACATAATCAACCTCCGTTTCCGCGGATTGATCGTCGCGGGTAACCGTACAGTTTTGCCATTTGCACCGGGTAATAAACTGAGCTGTTATCTCTTTTAGACTTAAGGCTTCTCCTGGCTTTATCGGACGTTTTTTTTCGTCAACCGCCCAGTCATAACCGAACATGCCGAAAATGACGGTGATTTTATCCGCCGGCACATAGCGCAGAAAATCATTCGTCATAACTTTCAGATCGTATCCGTATTTGTCCTTTCCTGACAAGGGAAAATTTGGTCCCGGTTCTCCCCTGCTCTTGTGGAAATCATATGCCATAATCATAATGCCATCCGAATGATTGCCGATATATTGTATATCGTATGGTCTCTTTCTGTAAAAAGTATCTCCGTACACAAGAACATTTAGTTTCCTATAGTTTTGTTTTTCCGACGTATACAATTTTTGTACGAACATATTTAATTGTCCCTCTATAGCAGTATTTATTATAGTGCCTGTTTCGAGATCGAGCGCGATTCCTGCAAATGAATATTTCTCCGCAATACCGTTCACGTCGTTGATAAGCAACTCCTGTTTATTTGCATCCGAAAGAATATCAGAATTAATGTCTGCGTCCAACATCCGGATAACCAACCAGATTTCTTTTCCCTGGATTTTTTTCTTGGCAAACTCAGTAAATCCGGATAAATTTCCGTACCCTGCATCATTGGTGTTTATCTTACCGTTATCCAACACACTTACTCCGAAATAAAACAGTTCGTTGTAATTCGCCAAATTTTCGTCCAGCGAAGAAACATCCCAATAAGGCACAAAAATCGAATTCGTGGTCTGAACTTTTTTCCTCCCGCTTGATTCCTCTGTCGGTTTCGGTGTAACGGAAACCGAAACCATTTGAGAAACTTTGTTTCCGGAAAACCTTTTTGAATTTCGGCGTACGTATACATACCACGTTCCTATTCCGATACATACGCAGATGAATGCTATGAAAATTTTTTTTCGCATACCCATAATTATAAATGAGGACGGACCTTAATAGGTCTGACCTATGTTTAGATTGATTTAACAGACCAAATAAAGTATACTATGAGATTATGGAAATACGAAAAGTTGCTCCTTTGGCCTTCATAGATATTGTGCCTGCAACCCGTACTGCGCGCAGACAAACCAATCTTCAACAGTCGGTCGCACATTCGCTCGCACTGCAAATCGGCGAATTCCCACTATTTGCATGTGATGCATTGGAAGATGAGCTGCGTTTTACCAACAGTCCTGTAACAAAATTACTGAGCCGTCTTGCACGAAGAAATTCCGGCGCACCCGACACAGCAGTACGACAAACCCTTGCCGATCTGGCTCTTGCACCCGTACAGATAACTGACGCGGGAATGACACTTTTGTTGCATGCCGCGGGAACCCGGCGTCACGATCGGGCAGAACGCTCTCCCAGTTCGTCCCCGAGAGTCGTCGACATGCGCATACATGCACGGTCGATGTTGGATACAACACGCGAACAACTGGATGCCGCTTCGCTTCTCATGCAGCTCTATTCCGCACGACTCGCTCATAATTCCCGTGTCCTCAGCCGCCGCTCCATAAAAACCAAGGTTTAGGAAAAAATTTCATCGCTCCGCGCGCATATTCCGCAGCTTGCAGTCAATACCGCGAACGCATCTGCCGCAGCCGCTTCCGCACTGATTCCGCTGGCAAGAACTCTCCCTCCACAGGAATTGAACGCGATTCGTTTCATGAGGACGCTTCAACAAAATAATGGGGAACAAATGCATCAGCCGACCAATACAAATAAACCTCCCACAATTCGACAGGCGGAATCCGCGCTTTTAAGCACGCGGCATATGCTCTTGCATAATCCCGGTGTTCTTTTACAAACAACGGGCAATTATGACGCGACCGGCTCCAGACCGGAACATGCCTCGCCCGAACTACAGGGATGCGCGCCTTCTGCCGCGGTCCAAAGCGGGAACATTCAAAGCTTTATCGATGCCGCAATCAGCATGGGCTACGCAGCCGACCGCAATGATCTTATGGGAAAAATCGGCAATACGGTGGATTCCGCCAATCAGCCGATTATCTCATTGTGGAAACAGTTTTCCGGCTTGCCGCAGGGTCAATCCCTTATCATAAACAGAGTAAATGGATCCGACTGCGGCCCGCAAAGCGGGATCGAAGGAGCCGCACTGCTTGCGGGCGTGATTGTCGGAAAACCGATAAGCCTTCCGCTTGATACTGCAGTGACTATGCAGGAGAGATTGAAATGGGATATCCTCATGAGACTCAATGACAAGGGTTTTTACGTGGCAAACGCCGCAAGAACCACCGTGTCCGTACAGAATCTTGACGAAGCGATCAACGCGCTGCGCCAAATGCAGACCGGCGGCACCTCTTTGGCGGGACTGAATGAAATTGCCGCACACTCACGCCACTATTTCAACAAAAGTACCTATGACCTTATCATGAAAGGAATAGAACAGATGAGAATAGGCGAACCGGTTATATGGAGTGAGTATGCGGCCGACCCTCTTGCCACACAAGTACTCCATAATCTGTACAATATCACCGACTCGATCGCAACTGACAGACCCCGTTCCAAAACCCTGCAAAGTCTTTTGACCAGCCCTGTATTCATGAATACGAATTTATCTGAAGCCAAGCGGTCGGCAAAACTCACGGTCAGCTTTACCAACGCCGCCATAAACGGCGACCAGACCGTCGCCATGTTCAACGACAGCTATATATCGGCCATGAACGAACTGGCGCAGATGTCCGATAACCAGATTGTTTCCGTCATGACCGGAGAAATCCGGGAACTGAAAAAAGCCAACGCGATTCTTCCCGACAGGCCCATTATTATACAAGGGACGAGTTTCGACGAAACGGACCTTGTCGTACGCGCTCTTCAAAAAGCGGGGCTTTCGACGGAAAACGTCATCGAGGTGGTGGAAACCGGATCGGGAAGATTTACCTTCCGTGCCATGAACGAACTTGTTGCCGAAATTAATAAATGGGGGCCCGTTGATCAATTATTGCAAAGGGTAATCGTACAGAAACAGTGGGACCACCTGCCAAAAGTTGATGTAAAAAGCGCAATTGCAAGAAACAGGATGCTTACCGAAGCCGCACAGCAAACATGGGCCACCAGACTTGTTGCGGGAAAAGGATATATGACCATTGAAGCGGCGGATCTGAATAAACTTTATGACATGTTTCCCGGTGCATCTCCCGCGCAGATTGAAGATCTTTTGGCAAAACAGCTGACAAACCTCGCATCCAAATCGTCTACGCCAATCGTTCTCTACGGCACAGGAGAAGAAATCACATTTTATGAACAAGTGCTCAATAAGGCGGGTATTTCTTCCTCGAGAACCGTCAAGGCATTTATGGAAGAACTTATGCCGGATAACGTATCTTCAAGAATTATTTTTGATGTTTCCGCATCGCGCGAAGCAGAATCCGCACTGCTCGCACGGTTTCAATCCGGAAATATGATTCAGGTTTTAAGAACAATCTATCCTGAACAGGCAGCGACAGATGAAGTTACCGCATCAAAACTCACCCGTTTGCTTGATGCGCTCGGAGGCTTCGGTTCAAAAGCATCAACGGTTACACGGGCTCTCATGCCCTGGCTTGACCGGATAAGTCTTGTTCTTATCGGAATTGACGTAGGCAATGAAGCGCGGGTCCGGCTTATGGCAGATTACGGGAACGATTATTTTTTTGCTGCAGCAAAACAGGTAACCAACGTATCTGCCCCGGCTATCGGTGATCCGAGAAGTATCAATCTTGCGAGGGTCAATCAACTGCTCCAACCCGTATCCGGACAGTTGACGGCAGAACAGAGAAATCAAATCAACGGGCCTCTTATTCCGTTTATGTTGGGAGACAGCGCGTACAATATCCAGATTGATGATCCGAAAAATAACAGCCTTACCAATCTCTTTGCCGCAAGAGCGGACTTATGGAAAAAACTGCATTTTACCTCTGCTTCTCCTTCTAACTCCGATCAGTCGATGCTCAAATACGCGGATAATCCATCCGAGATTCCGGTTGCGGTTTCGCTGCAGGATTTCGGCGTTCTGTCGGGAATGATTATTCCGACAAACGCGGAGGTATTACAATACTCGCCGGGTTCTTACAAGGATAATGAATCCGTACGCTCGCTTAATTTCGCATTCGTATCGTATGATATAGACGGTTCCATGCAGGTAGTCGATTTAGGGAAAAATCCCGATCCTCACAACCTGCCCAAAACATATGTGTCCGTGTATTTGCCGGGAG
>JBJKRW010000013.1:0-2832 GCA_046704445.1 Microgenomates group bacterium | reverse complement strand
TCTCAGTATTGCTCTTTTTACGGTCATCGCCTTGCTTCTAAGTTTTATCATCTCCGGTCAGAAAAAGCTTGATAATGCTCTACAGCAAAAGCAGATTCTTATTGAAGCCCTACAAGGAAAAACACAGTCCGAAGCTGAAATCGACTATATCCAAAAAAAATATAACCTTATGCAGACTTTTATGAAAGACGATGCTCATTCCTTGCCTTACTACAATCTACTGAACGATGCCCTTAAGTCCGTTTCTCAATCGGCGACGCTTCAGTCTTTTGCAATAGACAAATCACGCAATGTAACATTTATGGTAAATTTCGGAAGCATTGGTCAACTTCTGGATTTTTTTAAATACATAGAGTCAGATACATTTTTACATAATTTTGAAAATATTTCTTTAAAAAGCTTTAATCTGATCGGTTCATCACTATCAAAAGGTTCCCAGTATTCTTTATCATTTGCGGGGAAATTCAAGGAAATACATGAGCAGTAAACTGATCAGTCCGTACATAAGAAGTCTTTTGTTTGAAAACGCCATTTATATTTTTCTCGGCGGCGCCCTGTTTCTTGCTATCCTTGGTTCCGTCTCTTTCGGTGTTCAAAAGCTGACATCTGACAACCAACAGCTTGATCAGATACATACGGATATTTCCTCTCTTCAAAAAAGGCAGGCCATGGCAAATTCTCCCTATGCGGATCCGCAAAAACTTCAGGAAGACCTCACTCTTTTGAACGAACTTATCCCTAATTCCGAAGATTTTTTTTCAATTATTTATTCCCTGAATAAGTTGTCGCAACAAACCAATTTCAATATTCTCAATTATACCGTCAATCTCAGACAATCAAACAGGAATAAAATTAACATTACCCTTGTAGGAAGCGGCGACAATGAAACATTCATAAAATTCCTGAAGGCGTATAATTTTGACGGAGGCAGATTGATCACCTCGGACAATATTGAGGTTACTCCTCAACAATCCGGAGCAATAAACATAAACGTCAGTTTTTATAACCAATCCGTACCCAAATCAAACGGCGTAGTATCCTCATTTGACCCGAAAATTTTTTCGGATCTGGAAAATCTGAAATCTAAAATTGATTTTAACTTGTCGGAAGCATCTCCCGAAGCTACTCAAAATGCGGATTATCCGAGATCATCTAATCCTTTTTAGAGGATTGATATCTGTGCAGCAATTTCCTGAACCCTTCAGATACGAGTGCGCCTTTTTCTGTCCAGTAGGCTAGTTTTTTCTCATCGATTTCAAGTTTAAACGTATTATCCAAGGGACTGTAAAATCCTATCTGGTCCCTATATACTCCATTTCTTTTTTTGCGTTTGTCAATGACCACAATGCGGTATGACGGAAACTTCTTTTTTCCCAATCTGTATAAACGTATTGTTGCTGCCATAAAGCAAATTGTATCATAAAATAAACAATCGTCAAGAAAGAACCGAATTACGAAGCCAAAAATTTCCGTAAGGCGTATTTCGCAGCCTGTTCTTCCGCATCTTTTTTGGAAAAGGCGATTCCTTCCCCGAGTTTTTTGTTTTTATAGTACACTGCAATCTTAAACGTTCTTTTATGCTCAGGGCCGGTTTCCTGAATTACTTTATAGACGGGAATGGTCTTATACAACGCCTGCATTCGTTCCTGTAATTTGCTTTTTGCCGATAAATACAGCTTATGCTTAACAATATAATCAAGCTTCGACTTAAACAGATGGTCGCCGACAAACCGGTAGGCTGTTTCAAAATTTCTGTCAAGGAAAATGCACGCAATGAGAGCTTCAAAGCAATCCGCAAGAATATTCGTATTGGTTCTTCCTCCGCTGTGAGCCTCGCCGTTGGACAAAAGCAAATACGTACCAAGATTTAACTTTAGTGCAGCTTCTGCAAGGCTTTCCGTTTTGACTATTGACGATTTAATTTCCGTGTAATCGCCTTCGTGCAGCAACGGATAACGCTTGTATAGATATACCGATGTAATAAGCGAAAGAACGCTGTCTCCGAGAAACTCCATTTTTTCGTTGGAAGACAGGTAAAAACGCTTATGTTCGTTAAGGTATGAGCGGTGTACAAACGCATTTTTCAGAAGATCGCGGTCTTTAAACGTTACACTTATCAGTTTTTCGAGTGGTGTGTAATTATCTGTCATGAAAGATTGCTATAAACTTTACCGAGTACGGCATTGATAAACGCATAAGACTTTTCACCACCAAGTTCCTTTGCCAACTCAACCGCTTCATAAATTATCACTTTTGGAGGTTCTTTTTTTTTGACAATTAATTCGTAAACGCTAAGCTGCAATATGCTGAGGTCGATTTTTGCGATTTTTTCAATGGAAAATTTTGGCGCGTACTGTTTGATTGCATTAAAAATCAATTCCTTGTGTCCAATTATTTGTTCCAGATCCGATTTATACGTACTGATTGCCAGATTCTTCGAAAACGAGTAGGCATAAAGCTGCTGGACTATTTCCAATCGTCTGCGGTGCCTTTTATCCATACCTATTTTCCGCAATATTTACATATTCTGTGGGGAAGTTTCATTTTTCCGCATTTTTTACAGGGAACCAATTTTTTGAGTGCTAAGGATTTTTTTGCTTTACGTTTTCCTTTTCTCTGTGTCGAATGTTTGCGTTTTGGCAGTGGAGCCATAGTATATTTTACAATTGTTAATACACCTATAATACCACAGGAAAAGTGGTGTTGCAATGAAAACAATACGAAAGACTTTAATTATAAAATATCACTTGACAAACACTTTATTATTCATCTATTATGTAACTATATGATAAAGAAAAAATTTGGTTTTACGCTTATTGAACTTCTGATAGT
>JBJKRW010000012.1:0-19031 GCA_046704445.1 Microgenomates group bacterium | reverse complement strand
CAGTGACATTAACGGTGTTGACGGAGAAAAAAACAGTAGAAGCATTAACAACATTGAAATCCCAGAACAAATAGTATGAAAAAACAGTTTATCGGTACGATAGTATCAGACAAAATGACAAAAACCGTTATTGTAAGCATCGAGAGACGTTTCAGGCACGGGTTTTATAAGAAAGTCATTACCCGTCATAAAAAATTCAAGGCCCACAATGAAGATGCGGAGCTTAAAGTGGGTGACAAAGTTTTGATTATGGAAACACGTCCGATATCAAAAGATACACATTTCACGGTGGTCAAAAAGATTACAAAAAAAGATCAAAATATATCAAAAGAGAAAAAAAGCGTTAAAAAAACATCAAAAGAAAACTGACATATGTTACAACTCAGGTCGATGCTAAAGGTTGCGGATAATACCGGCGCCAAAAAGGTGTCGATGATCGGAATGCCCAAAAAGGGAAACAGACGGTATGCGTATGTGGGAGAAGTGATTAACGTGACGGTCAAGGAAGCAATCCCGTATTCTCAGGCAAAAGAAGGTGAGGTATTGCCCGCGGTGATCGTCCGGACAAAAAAAGAATTCAGGCGCAGGGACGGAAGCTATATTCGTTTTGACGAGAATGCCTGTGTTATTTTGGCGGGAAAAGACGTAAAGGATCCCAAAGGTACCCGTATTTTCGGGCCGATTGCAAAAGAGGTCAAGGATAATGGATTTGCAAAAATTGCCAGTTTGGCTGAGGAAATTTATTAACCAATTGGTTGTATTTGGCATATGAAATTGAAAAAAGGAGACAAGGTGTTGGTAATTGCCGGTAAAGATAAAGGCAGGGAGGGACCTGTAGAAAAAGTATATCCAAAAAGCAACAGGGTGCTGATTCTTAAGATCAACGTGTATAAAAAACACGTAAAAAAAAGCGAGCAGGTTCCCCAAGGAGGGACGGTTGAGGTCCCGCGGCCCATGGATGTGTCAAAAGTCATGCTTATTTGTCCGAAATGCAAAAAGCCGGCACGTGTCGGCTATCTGATAGAAAAAGGAAAAAAAATACGCACGTGCAAACGGTGTAAAAGTCAGATGTAAATTCAGCAAATGAATATGTCATACAAGGATACATATCAAAAAGAAATAAAAAACAAACTTTTTAGGGATCTGAAACTGAAAAACAGTATGCAGACACCTAAAGTCATGAAAATCGTGTTAAACGTCGGCGCGGGAGAGGCCGTGGTTAACAAAAATGCAATTGAAAAGATACAGGAACAGTTGACCAATATTGCGGGTCAGAAGTCCGTTATAACCAAGGCTAAAAAGTCAGTATCGGCCTTTAAAATCCGCCAGGGACTTGCTATAGGCGTTAAGGTGACCTTGAGGGGAGAAAGAATGTATCATTTTCTCGAAAAATTGATTAAAATTGTGATTCCGAGAATTCGTGATTTTCGGGGGGTTTCGCGTCACAATGTTGATCAGCATGGGAATCTCAATTTAGGGTTTCCCGAGCAAACAATATTTCCGGAGATTGAATACGACAAAATTGACAAAGTAAGAGGTTTGGAGGTAACGGTAGTAACCTCTGCCGAAAATCAAGAGCAGGGTTTGCGTTTGTTCGAATTACTGGGAATTCCCTTTAAAAAAGATTCAAAAAATTAATCATTGTGAATTAAATGAGGACTATTAAACTTTAATACCAACATATGGCAAAAACATCGGACGAAGTTAAATTCAAAAGAAAACAGAAATACCCGGTGCGGATGCGGAACCGCTGTCCATTGTGCGGACGCGCGCGCGGATACATGAGAAGATTTGGTATGTGCAGGATTTGTTTCAGGGAAAAAGCCCTGCAGGGCGAGATTCCCGGAGTAAAAAAAGTTTCATGGTAATTTTATAACTTAATATGAGCAGATCAAGTAAAAAAGGGCCATATGTTGACCCCAGATTGATAAAAAAAGTTCAGAAACAGAAACAGACAGGGGAACATGTCGCGATTAAGACATGGTCACGGGATTGTCAAATAGCGCCGGAATTTGTCGGTCACAAAATCGCCGTTCATAACGGAAGAAAGTTTATTGAGGTGTTGATTTCCGAATCTATGGTAGGTCACCGTTTGGGAGAATTTTCCCCGACCCGGCTTTTCAGGACTCACGGAAAAGTTACAAAAAAAGTAGTTGAAGCAACATAATCATATGGAAAACTCATTTATCGATTTGATCATTCGAATTAAGAACGCATATATGGCGGGAAACTTACATGTATCTTCGCCTCACTCCAAACTTAAGGAGCAGGTAGTGAAGAAGCTGTTACAGCTTCATTATCTCAAAGGGTATGCAGTAAAGGGGGAATTAAAAAAGCAGATGGACATTGAACTGTTGTATCAGGAAGGAAATCCTGCGCTTACCGGAGTAACCATCGTATCGAAACCCGGACAGAAAAATTATGTGTCATACAAAAAGATTGCGCCGGTTCTGAGCGGATACGGAAGCAGTGTATTATCCACGTCAAAAGGAATCCTTTCGGGAAAGGAAGCAAAAGAAGCGAAAATAGGTGGGGAGTTACTATTTAATGTTTGGTAACGTATGTCAAAAATAGGCCAAAAACCGATTATCGTTCCGGCATCTGTACAGGCTAGCGTGCAGGGACAGACAGTTCTTGTGAAAGGAAAAAACGGCGAGTTGACGGTAGAGCTCCCGGTCAATCTATCCGTGACACAAGAAGCACAGACATTAACGCTGCAACGAAAGAATGAACTGAAAAAAACGAAATCGGTTCACGGATTGTACAGGCAGCTTATCAGTAATGCCGTACAGGGTGTCGAAACCTTCTGGCAGAAAAAACTTGAGGTTGTGGGAACGGGATACAACGTGAAACTGCAGGGAGAAGATCTGGTGTTTAAATTGGGATATTCGCACCCAGTGATTTTCAAGAAAGTTCCACATATTCGTTATCAGGTTGAGGGAAATAATAAAATTTGCGTCCTGGGCGTTGATAAGCAACTTGTAGGTCAGATTGCGTTTCAACTGAAGCTTTTAAAAAAACCCGACGCATATAAGGGAAAGGGAATTCGATACGAAGGGGAGAAGTTACGAATTAAACCGGGCAAAAAAGCAAAGACCGCAACAACCGGCGCGGCATAACTATGGTGAAACATATTACAGGAAACAGGCGGGTACGAAGAAAACGTCGTATAAGCAGAACAGTGTTTGGTACGGCAGAGCGACCCAGAATTTCGATATTCCGTTCAAACAGATATATTTACGCTCAGGCGGTTGACGACGAAAAAAAATTGACGATTGTCGGATATTCCAGTCATGTGATGTCGAAAGAAAAAGGGTATGCCAAAAAAAAGAAGACCGAAGAGTCAAAAGAAGCGGGTTTAAAACTGGCATCGGCATTAAAAAACAAACATATTACGCAGGCGGTTTTTGACCGGGGAATGTATGCGTATGGGGGGAGAGTAAAGTCGTTTGCCGAAGGATTAAGAGAAGGAGGAATACAAGTTTAAACTAACATTATGGCAGATTATCGTCGTCGAAGGGAACCAATGATGGTGGACGGAAAAAAAGTAGAAGAACGCGTGCTTTTGATCCGTCGGGTATCAAAGAAAATTCCGGGTGGTAATTACGTGACTTTTTCAGCGCTTGTCGTTGTCGGTGACCGTAAAGGAAAAGTCGGAATAGGGTTGGGAAGATCTCTTGAAGTCCCTCCTGCCATTCAAAAAGCAATAAGCTATGCAAAGAAGCATATGATTGCCGTTCCGATGAAAGGGAGCACGATAACACATCAGATAGTTCATAAGTTCAAGGCGGCGTTGGTATTAATAAAGCCGGCTCCGGAAGGAACCGGTTTGAAAGTAGGGAGCGTCGCCCGCGTCATACTTGATCTTGCGGGGATAAGCAACGCCTCAGGAAAGATTATCGGTTCGAGAAATCAGGTTGTGAATACATATGCGGTGATGGAGGCTCTCGGAAAATTAAAAAAAGCAAAAATTCCCGTTAAAAGTCAATAATTTAATCATTATGTCAATATTATCGCAATTGCCGCGGATCGTAGACAGGAAAAAAAAGAGGCTCGGTAGAGGTTTGGGCAGTGCAAAAGGGGCGAAGTCCGGTAGAGGCACTACCAGACATCAGAAGGCCAGAGAAAAAATCCCTTTGCATTTTGAGGGTGGTCAGGGTCGTCTTGTCAAACGTTTTCCTCTCTTGCGGGGTAAGGGTAAGAATAATTCCGTCAGGCAAAAACCGCTGGTAATTTCACTGTCTCAGCTGAATGGGTTTAACAAGGGGGAGACTGTGTCGCAAAAGTCGCTTATTGCCAAGGGTATCATAAAGAAAACCGAGACGGAAAGACCGGTCAAGATTCTTGCAAACGGTAAACTTGAAAAATCATTGACCGTAATGCTTCCCGTATCGAAACGCGTAAAAAAGCAGATAGAATTAATGGGAGGAAAAGTTCTGTCGGAGTAATCATATGGAAGACGTGATGCAAAAAATGCGGACATTATGGCGTGATCCCGAGCTGAAAAAGAAGCTCCTTTTCACGCTCTTTATTTTTTTTATATTCCGTGTTTTTGCTTTTCTCCCGGTCCCCGCAATAAATCTGGTTAAACTGAGAGCTCTTTTTGCTCAAAGTCAATTCCTGTCCCTGCTTGATATTTTTTCGGGCGGTACTCTTATAAACTTTTCGGTTATGGCTCTGGGGTTGAATCCTTATATCAATGCCTCCATAGTATTGCAGTTGTTAACGGTAATTTTTCCGAAACTTGAAGAACTTTCAAAGGAGGGAGATTACGGCAGGTATAAGATTAACCAGTATACGCGTTTCCTGACGGTTCCGTTAACCGTTGTGCAGGCGATAGGGATATTTGTATTGTTGAAGAATCAAAAAATCATTACGACTTTGACTCCTCTGGAGTTTTTTTCTTTTATTCTCACCATGGTGGCAGGTTCGTTTATTCTTGTGTGGTTCGGAGAACTGATTTCCGAGTTTGGAATCGGAAACGGAATTTCGCTTCTGATCTTCGGCGGCATAGTCGGAAGGCTTCCCGTTATGTTCGGACAAACCGCATCGATTGCGAGTCAGGAAATGATGTTTAATATCATTATTTTTGTCATACTTTCGCTTCTGGTCATTACATCGGTTGTGTTTGTCAATGAATCTATTAGAAAAATTCCGGTCTATTATGCGAAACGGATAAAGGGAAACAGAATGTACCAAGCCGCGAGCAATTTTTTGCCTTTGAAACTGAATCAGGCAGGAGTTATTCCGATAATCTTTGCGGTTTCATTTGTGCTCTTTCCCCAACTCATAGGTAATTTTTTGCAGTACGCAAAAAATCCCGCGGTAGCGGGGTTTGCGAGATTTCTAGCCGTTACCTTCAATCCTTCCGGTTTTGTGTATAATGCGTTCTATTTTTTGTTGGTAGTGGGATTTACCTTTTTCTACACGGTAATTGTATTTAATCCTCAAAAAATTTCAGAAGAGATCCAAAAACACGGGGGTTTTATTCCCGGAATCAGACCCGGTCTTGCTACAAAGCAGTATCTTGAGACTGTTTTGTACAGAATTACCAGCGTGGGAGCGGTATTTTTAGGCTTGATTGCGATCGTACCGGCGATTCTTTCAAAAATTACCGGCATCAACAATCTTATTATCGGCGGAACGGGAATACTCATCATCGTATCGGTTATCTTGGAGACATTCAAAATGATAGAAGCGCAACTGGTAATGAAGAGCTATGATAAATTTGTCCGGTAATCCGGTTGTGTGCATTAGAAATTGATTAAACTGTTATGGCAAAAAAAGGGTCAAGAGTTTTGGTCGGTCTGGTGTGCGAAGTATGCAGCAAGCAGAATTATGTCACCGAAAAAAACAAGGTGAATACTACAGGATCGCTGAAGCTGAAAAAATATTGCAATCAGTGCAAAAAGCGTACGGTACATAAAGAAAAGAAGAAACTGGATTAAGATTGTAAGCTCGGAAATTTAAAAATTCGTAACACGCATAAGGCCGAAAAAGAGCTTTATACTGGAAACTATGAAACTCGTTTTAATCGGGATTCAGGGATCGGGTAAGTCCACACAAGGAAATCTGTTGTCAAAGCAGTTGAAGATTCCCTATCTTTCCACGGGCCATATTTTTCGGGAACTTGCGAAAGAAAAAACCAATCTGGGCAGGTATATTAAGGAAACCATTTATTCGGGCGTGCTTGTTCCGGACGATAAAACCATAGAAATTGTAAACGGTTATCTTTCTAGACCCGAATATAAAAAAGGGTATATTCTTGACGGTTTTCCCAGAACGGTGTATCAGGCAAAAAAATTCAAAAACCACGTCGACAAGGTTATTTATCTGAACGTTCCCGATAAGGATGCATTATGGAGGCTGACATATCAACACAACGATGCGCGGGCAGATCAGACTCTCCCGGCCCTGAAAAAGAGGATAGACAGTTTTCATAAGTTTACCGAACCGGTTATTGCCTATTATCAGGATGAAAATAAGCTGGCCCTGATTGACGGAACAAAAAGCATAGAAGAAGTGAATCAGGAGATCCTTAAAAATATCGGAAGACAGCTTATCAAAAACCAGATCATTGAGTGGAAGAACAAGGGTCAAATAATAATTGCCCTGGTCGGTCTTCCCGGATCGGGAAAGACCGAAGCCTCGAAGTTTTTCAGGCACAAAAGACTTCCCGTCATTCATTTCGGAAAAGTAATAAACGATTACGTGGATGAGAATAAGCTGGCTCATACGGAAGAAGTTCATAAGAAAATAAGGGAAGATCTCAGGCGCAGGTACGGAATTCAGGCATTGGCGGTTTTGAACGAGAAAAACATTAAAGAAGCGCTGAAGATGCATAAGATCATAGTGATTGACGGGATGAGGTCGTGGGAGGAGTATATGTACCTCAAACAAAAATTTCCGAAAATACGCATAGCAATCGTAGGTCTGTATGCAGATAAATCGGTAAGGTATGCCAGGCTTTCCAAACGGGCATACAGATCTCATCTATTCGGCGAAAACAGGGACATAAACGAATTATTGGGAACAAATATGGGTCCCACGCTTTCATTTTCAGATTATTTGATAAAAAACAATTATTCGTTGAAAGATTTTCACGACAAACTCGAATTGGTATATCGTGCAATCTATTTTTCATAATGGTTCATTTGAAAACCGAACAAGAGATTTCAATAATGGAAGAGAGCGGAAAGCGGCTGCGTTCCGTAGTCCAGACACTGCTTCCCCTTATTAAGCCCGGCATGACGACAAAACAGGTTGACGAGAAGGCAGAAGATCTTATAGTCAAAGCGGGAGGAAAGCCGTCTTTCAAAACCGTTAAAGGATATTACTGGACAACGTGTTTGCCGATAAACGAACAGGTGGTTCACACGCCACCTTCATCGCGCGTTCTCAAGGAGAACGATGTGCTGACCGTAGACATAGGAATGCTTTACAAAGGGTACCATACGGATTTTGCCACAACATTTACGGTTAACGGCAAACCGGACGACAAGGTGAAACGTTTTTTGGATACAGGAGAACAAGCTCTCTATAAAGCTATTGACCAGGCCCGTGCTGGAAAGAGGCTCGGCAATATTTCAGAGTCGATAGAAAAGGAGATCTATGCGCACGGATACCACATCATGAGGCAACTGACAGGGCATGGAATAGGAAAGGAGCTTCATGAGGATCCTTTTGTTCTAGGGTATCTGGACAGGCCGGTCGAAAAGACTCCGGTAATACAGCCCGGTTTGGTTGTTGCAATTGAAGTAATTTATTCGGAAGGAACGGAAGATCTGGCTTACGAAGGAAAAGAAGGCTGGTCGATCCGCTCGGCGGACAGGAGTCTTTCCGCATGTTTTGAGCATACTGTCGCTATAAAGTCTAATGAAACATTGCGCTTAACATAGCCGATTTTTTTTGATATAATATTAGCTTCGTATCTTTCACCATGAAGGAGCGAAGATGAATGACGGGATTATGAAAGACAATATTGTTTCGGTCGAGGGTGAGGTTATTGAAAATCTGCCCAATACGTTATTCAGGGTAAAACTGTCACAGACAGAAAAAGTGATTTTGTGCTATCTGTCCGGAAAGATGAGAAAGAATTACATTAAGATTTTACCCGGAGATCGTGTGAGGCTGGAAATTACGCCGTACGATCTTAACAAGGGAAGGATTGTATACAGATTCTAATACACATCAATGCATGTTCAATCGTCGATAAAAAAAATTTGTGCCAAATGCAAGCTTGTGAAACGGAGGGGGAAGCTCTATATTATTTGCAGCAATCCGAAACACAAGCAAAGGCAGGGGTGATTTGAGTTTATAAAGTTAATAAAGTTTCTAAAGTTTTAGATTTAAAAGAAAAATATGGCGAGATTACTGGGAATTACATTGCCGGATGATAAAAGACTTATTTATTCGCTGACGCTTTTATACGGTATCGGATGGCCGGCATCCAGAAAAATCCTTAAAACGGTCGGCATACAGGAATCAAAACGCGTAAAAGACTTAAACGAAGAAGAGTGGAAAAAAATCAACGCGGTTCTTGATAAGGAGTATAAGGTTGAAGGAGACTTAAAGGAGATTTTGTCCAATAACATTAAACGTCTCCGCGAAATAGGAAGTTACAGGGGACACAGGCATGTAAGAGGCCTACCCGTACGCGGTCAACGTACAAGATCCAACGCACGCACAAAGAGAGGGAAAAGAAAGACGGTAGGAGCGCTTCGGAAAGAAGTGTGGGCAAAGCTGGAACAGCAAAAAACACAATCAGAAGTTGCGGCGGCAAAAAAATAATTAGATTTTTATTAGACTATGGTGAAAAAAACAAATCAACGAACGGTAGAATACGGAAAAATTTATATTGTAGCCACCTTTAACAATACAATTGTTACGGTTACCGACAACAAAGGGGCGACGTTATCCGTGGGATCATGCGGTATGTACGGCTTTTCCGGTACGAGAAAGCCCACTCCTTATGCGGCAACGGTTACCATGGAATCAACATTGAAGAAAGTCGTAGATCGTCACGGACTTCGATTTGCGGACGTGTATGTAAAAGGAATAGGTCCGGGGAGGGAAGCTGCCCTTCGGGCAATAAAAGGCTCAATGATAGAAGTAAGTAAAATTGTCGACGTTACTCCGGTTCCGCATAACGGAGTAAGGCCGCCGAAGATTCGTAGAGTGTAATTATTAATTTATGAAACTTGAAAGTTTATAAAAAAGGATCAACCTGGATATTTTATAAACTTTATGAATGTGATCAACTGAAATATGCGTTATACAGGACCAAGAAACAGGCTTGCAAGAAAGGAAAACGTAGATCTCGGACTGAAAACACCGGGTTCCAAATCCCATGCAAGGCTGTTGAAAAAAATTAATGTGCTTCCGGGACAGCACGGAACCGCAAAAAGAAGAAAAACATCCGAGCGGGGTGTGCAATTGCAGGAAAAGCAGAAACTGCGATTCATATTCGGCATCACAGAAACACAGCTTAAAAAGTACTTTACTATTTCTAAGGAAAAAAAGGGAAATACCGCACTTTATCTTTCCCAGTTTTTGGAAAAAAGACTCGATAATGTCGTGTACAGACTGGGTTTCAGTCCGACCCGTGCATCTGCAAGGCAGTTGGTATCTCACGGTCATATTGCAGTAAATCAAAAAAAAGTAATGATTCCTTCGTATCAGGTTGAGGTGGGGGACGTGCTGAGTTTCAGAAGGGAAGCATCCGCCAAAATTCCGTATGTGGAGAAATCGCTTGCAAACAAAGATCTGATGAGTCCCGCCTGGCTTGAAAGAAAAGCCCTTTCAGGTAAACTGAATGCGATTCCTTCAAGCGACGAAATTGCCAAACAGGTAAACTTGCGGTTAGTCATTGAATACTATTCCCGTTAATAATTATTTTTTTCATATGTTCAATCCAAACTTTACCACACAAAAAGTAGAAGAGAACGCAACTCACGGAAAGTATATTATTGAACCGTTGCCGTTGAGTTTTGGTCAGAGTATGGGTCATGCCTTGAGGAGAACCCTTCTTTCATCACTTTCCGGATCGGCCATCACCGATGTAAAAATTGATGGAGTGGATCATCTATTTAAGCCGTTGAAAGGCATAAAAGAATCGGCATTGGAACTGGTGCTGAATTTGAAGCAGGTCAAATTCGAGAATGCGGACGGAGGACCTTTTAAAATCAAGCTCGAAAAAAAAGGAGCAGGGAAAGTGTATGCAAAAGATTTGGAAGGCGAAATTAAGCCCGTGAGCGAAGACGTGTATTTGTGTGAACTGACCGACGATAAGGAAAAACTGGAGATGGAGGCGATCGTAACGCACGGATACGGATATTCTTCAGTAGAAGAAAGGGAAAAGAAAGAATACGGATTTATCCCTGTTGACGCGTTTTTTTCGCCTGTAAAAAAAGTCAATTTCAAAGTTGAGGAAGCACGCGTGGGACGAAAAACCAATTTTGACAGGTTAATTCTTGAAGTATGGACGGACGGATCCATGAAACCTTTGGATGCAATTACCCAGTCTTCAAGATTGCTGTCGGATTATTTTGCCTATGTTCTTTCGGGGAAAGATACACCCAAAAGCAAGGAAGAAAAGACCCAGGAGGAACAGCAAAAAGAATCAATTGACAAAAAATTCTACGAAATTATCATCGATGAGTTGAATTTGCCGTCGCGGGTAATAAACGCGCTTCTCAGGGAGCATATCGAAACAGTCGCGGATCTTGTGAAGGTGGGAAAAGATAAACTTACCAATATGAAAGGTGTGGGTAAAAAATCCATCGAACTGATCGAGGAGGAACTGAAAAAAATGGGTATTGAATTAGCATAAACCGCTATATGCGTTATGGTGTTTAGAGTAAGACTATGAGACACAGAGTAAAAAAAATCAAATTCAAACTGGGAAAAGATTCAACAGAGACGATTCTGAAAAAGCTACTGGTGAATTTTTTTACCAGAGGAAGGTTGAAGACGACTCTAACGCGTGCCAAAACGCTTAAACCCGTTGTCGAAAATCTGGTTGAGAAGATGAAGGAAGAAACGCAGGCAAACCATAATTATTTATTGAGATATTTTGGCGATGTTGAGCTGTTTGATCTTTTTTACCGAAATATCGGGCCGGCATTAAAAGATAAAACAGGAGGATATGTAAAAATCGCAAGGTTAGGTTTCAGAGATACGGATGGCGCGGAGATCACACAAGTGGAATGGGCATATCCGATCGTTATCGACAATCCGAAAAAGGAAAAAAAATCCGGCAAAAAAGAAAAAGAAGACGGAAAGAAGGATAAAGAAACACCGGTGGAAGTTAAAAAAAACAAACAATAACTATGGTGTCAATCACCCCATCAACAAAACCGATTCAGGAAAAACAGATAACGCATGAATGGTATGTCATAGATCTGAAAGGTAAAATAGTGGGTCGAATCGCGCCCGCAATAGCTCTGATTCTTCAGGGTAAACATAAGCCGGGATATGTTCCCTACCTGGATTCTGGAGACAATGTCATTGCAATAAACGCCAAATACGTTGTGCTTACAGGGAGAAAGTCGACGAGTAAAATCTATACGAGGTTTTCCGGATATCCGGGAGGACTGAGAAGAATATCCTTCAAGGAGTTGCTTGAGAAAAAACCCGAAGAAATCATTATGCATGCAGTATCGGGTATGCTGCCGAAAAACAAACTGAGAGACAAACGGTTAAAACGACTGTTTGTTTATGCAAACGATAATTATCCGACGAAAGGTAAAATTGAAACTAAAAAATTAACAGTTTAAATAGATAACCAAATGCCAAAGAAAACCAATACTCTAAAATATTACGAAGCGGTAGGCCGGAGAAAAACTGCGGTTGCGAGAGTGCGGTTGTATATTGTAGGAAAGGACAAATCGGCACAAATACAGAACCAAAAAGTCAAGGCGGGCGAATTGATGGTAAACCATACTCCATTGGATAAAGCGTTCGGTCTTGCATATGAACGGAAATTGATCCTTGAACCTTTGAAGCTGACAGACAATTTGGAAAGATTTGCGGTGAGTATTCACTTGAGCGGAGGCGGTCGAAACGGACAACTGGAAGCCGTAGTTCACGGTTTATCAAGAGCTCTTTTACAGGTAGACAAAGAGTCATTTAAGCCGGTTTTGAGGAAGGAATCTTTACTCACAAGAGATTCCCGGGCCAGAGAGCGAAGAAAAGTCGGAATGGGCGGAAAATCAAGAAGAGCGAAGCAATCGCCTAAACGTTAAAAGAAAAAGCCTGGTATAATGACGGTATGCCTACACTGACCATAATTCTTCTTTCGTATAATACCAAAAACATTACGGAAAACTGCCTACACTCGTTATACGCTCAGTTTAAAAAAGAGAAAAACCTTGTGGTTGAGGTTATTGTGGTTGATAACGCCTCAACGGACGGATCAGCGGATATGCTCTTTCAATTCCGGAAACATCACAAAAATTTTTCCGTAATTTCGAATGCGAAAAATCTCGGTTTTCCAAAAGCCAATAATATTGCGGCGCGACATGCAAAAGGAATTTATCTGTTGTTCCTGAATTCAGATACGCTGATGAAAGAAATGGATTTCGGACAGATTCTTACTTACATGGAGACGCATTCTCAAATCGGCGCAATGACCGTTCGTGTCATATTGCCGCACTCTGGGATCGATAAGGCCTCACACAGAGGATTTCCTACGGTCTGGAACTCGTTCTGTTATTTTACCGGACTTGAGAAAATATTCGGAAATATTCCGTTATTAAACCGTTTGTTCGGGGGATACCATATGACGTGGCAATCTCTGAAGACCATCCACGAAATCGATTCGCCGAGCGGGGCTTTTTATCTTATTCCGAAACGACTGTTCCAAAAAACAGGAGGGTTCGACGAAGATTTTTTTATGTATGGAGAAGACCTTGACCTGTCGTTTCGAGTAAAAGCCGCAGGTTACAAGATCGTGTATTATCCCTACTCCAGCATTATCCATCTGAAATACTCGAGCGGCCTGAGAACACAAAGTACCAACACCAAATCAAAAACAAAGGGATATTTTTATGACGCGATGCGTATTTTTTACCAAAAGCATTATGACACCGGTACGCCGTTTTTTATCAATGCGGCGGTGTACGCGTGTATTTCGTTAAAAAAGCGCTATTCGTGATATACCATGCAACAAAAGACGAAAAGAGTAGGGATTGACGCGCGACTTTATTTCCAGACCGGAGTCGGTACCTATATACGGAATCTCTTGTACAATTTAATTTCTCTAAAACCGTCCGGCATGGAGTTTTTCCTCTATGTGTCTGAAGAAGATCTGGAGAAGATTGGAATAGTCACCAAGGGTTTCATACTTCGACCGGTTCCGTACAGATGGCATACGCTATCGGAACAGTTCGGCTTTCTGCGCAGGCTTTTAAATGACCGTTTGGATCTGATGCATTTTACCTATTTCAGTTATCCGGTTATGTATGTTCGGCCGTTTATTGCGACGGTTCACGACCTGACCCCCCTGCTTCATAAGACAGGAAGAGCCTCTACAAGAAATCCGTTTGTATATGAGATAAAACACGAGGCTTTTTCATTTATTCTTCGAACTCAAATACGGAGCGCCCGCCGTGTCATTACGCCTTCAAAAACAGTTGAAAGGCAGATAATTGGACACTATGGCGGGAAGTTCGAAAAAAAAACAGTTCCGATATATGAAGGCGTTGATTACGAACTTGAATCGTGTAAAATCAATAAGAACTTAACCGCACGGTTTCATTCCCCCTTTTTTCTCTACGTCGGAAATTTTTATCCGCACAAAAATCTGGAAAAACTGGTAAAGGCTTTTGCGGAAGTAAAATGCAAAGAGCAGCTTGTACTTGCGGGTCCTGAGGATTTTTTTTCCGGCCGTTTACGGCAGCTGATTGATTCCCTCCATATGTCACGAAAAATATTGCTTTTCTGTAATCCCTCTCTGCCGGATCTGAAGTTTTTTTACACGCACGCCAGGGCATTGGTCCATCCGTCTATATCCGAAGGATTCGGCTTGCCTCTTATTGAAGCGTCTTTTTTTAAACTTCCCGTCATTGCGTCGGATATACCGGTATTCAGGGAACTTCTGGGAAGATCGTATCATTCATTTGATCCGCGTGATGTACGGGATATATGTGAAAAAATTCAACTTTTCTCTGACGGGAAAATAAAGCCCCAATATTCGGCAAATGCGGCAAAGTTTTCTTTCGGTCAAACGGCGCAACAGACACTGAAACTTTACCGACAGGTATTAAATGAAACTTCCGCTTGATTTACCTGCTCCGTTTATTGTATAGTGTAAATTTCTATGAACGACAAAGTTTCAGGTCAAAAACAAACCGCACCGCAACCCGAAAAATCATCCCTGAGCGTTCTTGATCTTTCTACTTTGATTAACGATTACATGAAAACCACCAAGGAAATGAAAGAGCAGTTGAAGACTCAGAAGCAGATGTTGAAAGACTCGCTTATGAACGACAAATCCTATCACGACTATACCGAACGCATTAAAGCGCTCACTAAAGAAAAAAGCGCACGAAAACAGCTGATCGTCAAGGAACCTGCGGTGGAAGCGGTTATTGCGAAGGTTCAGGAGCTTCAGGGGGACCTTAAAGATCTTGAGGAGAAGCTGTCCGCGTATCTTCAGGAATACCAGCGCGTCTCGGGGACCACGACCTTTGAGGACGCGAACGGGGAACTGATGCAGATCGTACCGGTATACAAATTAGTAAAGAGATCCTCATAACACTCCAACATTCGGTCGCAAAATGGCCCCTTTTTTGGTACAATATCGTGAGGTACCGCAGACAGAGAGCATAATACGTCTTACGTAAGCCTTCTCTCCCAAATGTTCCGATTATCCGCAAAACCGCGGATTCGAACCATTTCTTGCCCAAGGGCAGGTCGGAGAGTTGTTTTATTTGTACCGATTTCTGTAAAAACATTATGGAGATACGAAACATTGTAATCATTGCCCACGTAGACCACGGAAAGACCACCCTGGTGGACGCGATGCTGAAACAGACCCATACGTTCAGGGAGAATCAGAAGGAGATGTCCGAAACCCTCATTATGGATTCGAACGATCTGGAACGGGAAAAAGGGATTACCATATTGGCAAAAAATACCGCGGTTTTTTATCGCGGCATTAAAATTAATATTATTGACACGCCGGGCCATGCGGACTTTGGAGGAGAGGTAGAACGAGTGATCAATATGGCCGACGGAGCGATTTTGTTGGTCGATGCCGCAGAAGGTCCTCTTCCTCAGACAAAGTTTGTACTTCAGAAAGCAATTCAAGCCAAGCTGAAGGTTATCCTTGTCATCAATAAAATTGACAAAAAGGACGCCAGACCTCTTGAGGTTCGCTCTGAGGTGGAAAGTCTGTTTCTTGATCTTGCGGAAGATGAATCATCCCTGGAATTTACCACACTCTATGCGGTAGGAAGAGACGGAAAATCCTTCTATACTCTTCCTTCGCCGTATCTGCCGGATGAACCGGGAGATCTGGCTCCTTTGTTTGAAACGATCGTGAAAGTCGTTCAGAACAGTGCGGTGAACGAAGAGAAACCGTTTCAGATGCTTATATCTACGCTTGACTATGATAACTACGTCGGAAAGCTTTGCATCGGGAAAGTGGCGAGAGGAACATTGCATAAGGGAGATCCGATTGTGCTCGTGCAATCCGATCGTGTACTGGGTCGGTACCGCGTGCAAAAACTGTATACCACTACCGGTTTGCAGAGACAGGAAGTAGATAAGGTTACGTCGGGAGATATCATTGCTATTGCAGGCATTCCGGAGCTGAATATAGGTCAAACGGTCACCGACCCCGAACATACGGAAAGTCTTCCCGCAATTTCTGTCGAAGAACCGACCATCAAGGTAACCATTGGCCCCAACACGAGCCCGTTTGCAGGCAAAGAGGGTAAATACTGTACATCCCGTCAAATTAAGGAACGTCTTTTGCAGGAAAGGGAAACAAATCTCGGATTGCGCATAGAGCCAGATCAGGAAGGAATAAATTTCGTGGTACACGGGCGCGGAGAGCTTCATTTGGCTATACTGATTGAAACGATGAGAAGGGAAGGGTTTGAGCTTCAGATATCAAACCCTCACGTTATTTACAGGACAGTCGACGGAAAGGTGTGCGAACCGTATGAAGAGGTTACGGTAGACGTGGATAAAGAGTATATGGGTGCGGTCAGTGAAGAATTCGGAAAGCGCAAAGCGGAATTACTTAATATGACTACGAAAGGATCGACGATAAGACTGATATACAAAATATCCGACGCAAATCTTCTGGGAAGCAGGAACAGTCTTATTACCAAAACCCGGGGAACCGGAATAATGAGTACTTTTTTTCTCGGATTTTTACCGAAAGGTTCCCGCATGGGATCAATACGCAACGGTGCGTTAGTTGCGGTCAAACCGGGTACTGCGGTAACCTACGGATTAGTCAACGCCCAACAGAGAGGTACGCTTTTTGTAGGACCCGGAGAGAATGTATACGAAGGTATGGTGGTAGGTATCGGAAACAGGGAATTTGATATAGAGGTGAATGTCTGCAAGGAAAAAAAACTTACCAATAACCGTTCCGCCGGCGAAGGAGTATCAGATCCTTTAACTCCCGCATCTCCTCTTACTTTGGAAGAGGCCCTTGATTTCATAAACGACGACGAAATGCTTGAGGTGACCCCTGTGAGTATCCGGATAAGGAAACGATTTTTGTCACAGGTAGCGCGTAGAGTGGTACAAAGGAACGGAAAATCACTGTAGTATAAAATTTCGAACAGAAAAATTAGTCCTCCCGTCTATTTTGCAAACCCGATAATAACCGCACCCGCCGACATGAGGACTGCGCCTATAACGATAAGCGGAGTAACTTTTTCTTTAAGAATAATCGCGGCCAGTATGATGGTAAGCACAAGGCTTAGTTTATCGATGGGAGAGACGCGGGATGCGTCTCCTATCTGGAGCGCTCTAAAGTAAAATAACCAGGAAAGTCCCGTCGCAATACCCGAGAGAACAAGAAAAAGAAGCGAAATTTTCGATACAGAACCCAAAGTTTTGTAGGTTCCCTGGGCAACAACTATTCCCCACGCAAAAATAAGGATAACAACGGTTCTTACGGCAGTGGCAAGATTGGAATCCACATCCTTTACTCCTATCTTTGCAAGAATTGCGGTAAACGCCGCAAACAACGCCGACAGGAATGCGAACAAGAGCCAATTCATATTGTAATATTGTAACAAATACACATATAATTAAATAGTTATTTGTTCGGATTCTGATATGACCCGAAAATCTTTTAGCAGAGAAGAAGCAAAACGGATCGGTGAGCGGTTGGGTATTGACTGGAAGACGTTTGACGTTGAGCAATTCAGAATGGGAATGAACGTCGAGCTTGAGCACGGATTTATCAATCCGAAAACTAACGTGACAGACGACGATTCCTTGTTGACCGGTAAGATTGCGCTTGCCCATCTGAACGAGTTTCCGGACTATTATACGAGGCTCGCAAAAATGGAAGAAGAAGGGGAGGCGGCCTTTAAATCAAATCAATCCTAATACAGAATGAACGAATCGGCTGTCAAATTCATCATTGTCGGGTCGGTTATAGGATTCATCCTACTTGTAGTGAGTTTTCAGTTTGTCTTCGCTCTTCTTTTTCTGGGTGCGGGACTTACCGCATATATTTATTACCGGAGTGTCGGAGGACATTGAAATCGTGAATATGCATAATGCCGGACTCAAGAATATCGTCGTATATATTATTCTGATCTTTGTTGTCTTGTTTGTTGTTTTCGCGGCACATTACCGCGTAGTCGGAACTTCAGTATATGGTGACGGAAGATATTACTACGGATTGACACGGTCAATAATTCTAAGAGGCTCATTCGATCTTTCTCCGGAACTTGCTCATAAATACGGATGGAATTCGGACAACGGCGGATCCGACGGAACCATGTCATATAAAGAAATAAAAAGCTGGTTTCCCGTCGGCACTTCGTTGTCCTGGATTCCTTCTTTTGCAGCAGCAGATGTGATTTCTCATATTATGCACGGGTTTTTTCCGGTCGTACGGGCTAACGGATATTCGGTAGTGTATCAGTTTTTTGTCGGTATGCAAAATATTTTTTTTGTGGTAGGCGGTCTTATATTTATTTTTTTGTTCCTGAGGAATTTTTATCCTAAAATAATTGCAGCTTCGACCGCCGTACTGTATCTTTTCGGCACCAATCTGTTGTTTTACGGCGGTGTCGACGTAATAAACTCACATCCTCTTTCGTTCTTGTTGGGCTCTTTTTTTATCTATGTATGGTGGATGAGCCGAAGAAAGAGAACGTTTTTCGTGTGGTTATTGTTGGGGTTTACTCTGGGATTTCTGGCTATGGTCAGGACTCAGGACGTTTTGTTTGGTGTACTTCTGCTATTTGATTTGCCGGATGTGATTCGGAATTTTCCCGGGTCGATCATATCGATCCTTGCAGGATTCGTAGCGGGTTTTTTTCCCCAGGCAGCGGTATGGCGCGCGGAATTCGGGAGCTATTTCAAAAGTCCTTATCTTTCCGGTGGATTCGAGTTCCTACATCCTCATATATTGGGGGTACTGTTCAATACAAAAACAGGTTTGGTTTTGTGGACGCCTTTGTTGGCAATTGCGGTATGTGGACTTGTCGTCCGTGCGTTAAGGAATGAAAAGATTGATAGGTTGGCATTGTGTTTTGTCGGGATACAACTTTGGGTTATCGCATCCTGGTCGGGATGGAACCAGGCGGCATCATTTGGAGTGAGAATGATGCTTTCCGCATCAAGTTTTTATGCACTGGGATTGGCATATGCGGTAAAAGAAATCTCGGATCGGTTTAAAACAAAGGCATATTTTTTTCTTGCGGTTTCAATATTATTGAACTGTACATTCATTGTAAGTTATCTGTTATTTGTGCAGGGTTGAAGCAGTAAGAGCACATGAAACACAAAGAGAAAGTCACACTGCTATAATGGGAACATATGGC
>JBJKRW010000011.1:0-3032 GCA_046704445.1 Microgenomates group bacterium | reverse complement strand
TATCGTTTGCGACTCGTCTTCAGGTGGAATGGCCACGCGCAATCAACGCCGTACTGAAAAATCCGGTTTTGGGAACAGGACCCTCGTCCATTACCGAAGCGACCGATAACGATTATCTCCGCTCTCTCGGCGAAACCGGACTCTTGGGCACGATTCTGTTCGCACTCGTCTTTTTTTCTATATCGAAATTTATGTGGGAATCCGCAATAAAAATGAAAGAAAAGGAACGAGTTCTCTACTTTGCGTTTTTATTCGGATTATTCGGATTATTTGTAAACGCCACCTATATCGACGTATTTGAAGCATCCAAAGTGGCATTCCAATTCTGGCTGATTGCGGGATTATTCGTCGGTTCACTACAAGTTGCACCGGAAAAGAAACCGAAGACGTCTTATGCAAAAACAAAAAAATAGATTTTCTCTTGTTGACTGCGCAGTGTTGACCTTAATTGTGTTAATCGCCATAGCATTCCGGCTATACAAAATCAATACGCCGCTGGCAGACCTTCACTCGTGGAGACAGGCAGATACTTCTGCGGTTTCAAGAAACTATGCAAGAAACGGGATCAACCTTCTCAAACCTCAGTTTGACGACCTGTCGAGCAATCAGTCCGGCCTTGAAAATCCCCAGGGTCTCCGCTATGTGGAATTCCCTATTTATAATGCAATAACCGCTATTGTATACCGTTTCTACCCGCCAGTGCCCATTGAGATATACGGCAGACTGGTTACGGTATTTTTTTCGCTTATAATCATCGCCGTCATATATTATCTTTGCCTTGCGGAAAAAAGCCGTTTATGTGCGATTGCGGCGTCTTTTGTATACGCGGTATTCCCCTTTTTTGTGTTTATGTCAAGGGTTGTGCTTCCGGAAACCACGGCACTGGCCTTTGCATTTCTCGCGCTGTTATGTTTATATCTGTATTTCGATAAAAAAAACGCGGTTGCCAAAACTTTTTTGTTTTCCGCCGCAATAGTCTGTTATGCGGTTTCCGTCCTCGTCAAGCCGCCTGCGGTATTTTACGGCATCGCCATGTTATATCTTTTTTTTAAGGAATACAGACTCCGGGCTTTCAAGAAAGTCCATTTTTACGCATTGTTTATCCTTTCCGCGATTCCTTTCATTCTTTGGAGAGTATTTATTTCACAGTTCCCCCAAGGAATACCTCCTAACGATTGGCTTATTACAAGCGTCAACACATATCAGGGACTTAAAAATATTTTTTTCAAGCCCGCATTCTTCAGATGGGTGTTCTTCGAACGGCTTAACATAGCAATTCTTGGAGGTTATTTAAGCGTATTTCTTCTGTTGGGTCTTTTTGCAAAACAAACGCGTTATTTTCTGCATTTTATATTTTTGTCCGCCCTCACATACCTTTTTGTCTTCCAGGGCGGAAACGTCCAGCACGAATATTATCAGACACTTATACTCCCGGCCGTTGCCATCGCTGTCGGAATGGGAGTTTCTTTCCTGCTGCAAAACAGAAAGCTTTTTATTCACCCCTTGTTTACCTACGGTGTAACACTTATTTTGTTTGGACTTTCATTCTTTTTTTCTTTTTATACGGTACGCGATTATTACAATACCCCGTCCGATCTTCCCCAGATCGCACGCATAGTCGATTCGCTTACAAATCCCGCCGATAAGATCGTCACGGACAGAAGCGGCGATACCACTCTGCTCTATCTTATGGACAGAAAAGGGGCGCCGTCCATATATAAATCGCCCGATGAACTTCAAAAGCTCGGATATAACTATCTGGTAACCGCGAATCAGGGACTTATCCAGGAAATGAAATCAAAATACAAATTTCCCGCAGTATTCGAAAACAGCAATTTTAGTTTGTTCAGATTATGAAGATCCTGATGTTGACTCCCTACGTACCGTATCCTCCGTCATCGGGTGGGCAAATCCGCACGCTCAACCTGCTAAAATATCTCGGAAAAAAACACGATATCACCCTTGTTGCGCTTTACAAGAATAACGACGAACGCAAATATCTTTCGCGTCTCAAGCGTTTTTGTAAAAAAATATATCTATGCAGGCGGGCCTCAAAACCCTGGCAAGTGAGTATTATTTTTAAATCAATATTTTCTTTTCACCCGTTTCTAGTAAACCGGAATTTTTCGTCCGAAGCAAAACGCGTCATCCGCAGCCTCTTGAAGTCCGAACATTTCGATGCTATCCACGCGGAGACTTTTTATATTATGCCTCATCTTCCGCGGTCCACCAACCCCGTTCTTCTTGTGGAGCAAACCGTCGAATATCAGGTATACCAGCATTTTATCAACTCACTGCCGCTGTTTATACGTTTTCCGTTCTATATTGACATTTTCAAGCTTAAGTTTTGGGAGCGATACTATTGGAAAAAGGCAAAGCTGGTTGCCTGCGTATCAAAAAGCGATCAGTCGATAATAAGGAAACTGGAGCCTGAAGTTGCCACCGCAATCATACCCAACGGCGCGGGAGACGAGATGTTTGTTTCATCGATTAAGCCACGAAATCTTGCAAAGCCTGTTCTTTTTTTTCAGGGCAACTTTAACTGGCTTCAAAATGTAGAAGCGGCTAAATATCTTATCAAGCATATCTATCCTCTTCTTATCCAATCGCTCCCCGACATCCGAGTCACTGTTGCCGGACAAAACGCAAAAAAAATTCAGCGATATCTCGGTAAGACCAAAATAAAAATTCTCAATCTGGATCCTGACGATACATCGGGCGTTCAAAAAATGTACTCTCGGTCAACCCTGTTTATTGCGCCTATTTTCGGACCCGGAGGAACCCGGCTCAAAATTCTTGCGGCCATGGCTTCGGGAACGCCGGTAATCTCATCACGAACGGGAGTCGAAGGACTTGACGTACAGGACGGTGTACACGTTTTGATCGCACGAAATCCCCGCGATTTTGTCGAAAAAACCGCATATATCCTCCGATCGCCAGAACAATTCTCAAAGCTGCAACACAATGCATATTCCTTGGCTACCCGTAAGTACAGCTGGAGAAGTATTTCCGGCCAACTTGAACAAGTATAC
>JBJKRW010000010.1:0-4625 GCA_046704445.1 Microgenomates group bacterium | reverse complement strand
CGAAACAAGATACCCCGAGTAAAGAAGCATAGAGGAATTTCTCTTTTTTTCCTCCATAACAAATATTTTTATCGGACAATAAATTTATTTCATACTAGCGGATTCATGAACAAAACACAAATATCTGACGCGTTTATTACCCTTATGATACAGTTATATCGGTTGCATTATAGGTTATATATTCGATATAATCACGGTGGAAATTTACAGAAAGGAGGCGATTACCATAGCAAAAAAACCACAAACAATAAATTATCAAAGTCAGATAAACGAACTAATTAAAGAAAAATATCCGTATCTTATTCTGGGCCTTACCGTTATTTTGATCGCGTATTTAGTAATAAGCGGTCTGGTATCCAAAAAAATAGTAACCCTAACTCAAAATAACAATAAAGCCACCTCAACAACTTCCCAGGAATCCAACAAAACCGGACAGAAACAATATGTCGTCAAAGACGGGGATGATCTTTGGCATATTGCCGAAGCAACCTATGGATCGGGATATAACGCATACGATATTGCACAGGCCAATAAAATCGCTGATCCTAACATTATTTCGGCAGGAGATATTCTGGTTTTACCTTCGGTCGCACCGAAACAGCCGACAACAGGGGAAGTCGTGGCATCAACGACGACGAAAGTAACCATTACCTCAACAACTTATACGGTGAAATCGGGCGACTACCTTTGGAAGATTGCACAGGAAGCGTATGGAGACGGCTACGCCTGGACCAAGATAGCCGAAGCCAATCATTTAACCGATCCCGGATTAATTTTCTCGGGAAATATTCTTACTCTACCGCGGTAAAAATTTTTTAAAACACACTTTTACCGTCAGTAAGACAGTGTTGTATTTTTATTTGATTAATTTGCCTTTAAGTGCTCTTTCGGTAAGCACCTCAGCATTAACGCCAAAGGATTTTGGGTTAACGCTTTGGAGAAATACAGGATAGCTTTTAATATCCGACGTCGCATCGGTAATCGCCACTAGTTTGCCGTCCTTTGTACATCCTCCTCCGCTTGATCCGGGTACTACCATGGTAAGCTCCGTAGTTTGAGTATTTATTTCAATGACATCTGATAAGTACATAGGTTTTCTATTCGGAAGACCTGCAGTAAAAAATAAAGAAGTTTGTTTTACTTCTCCTGACCAGATCGCGTTTGTAGCGGGCCAACTTTTTGTTTCCTTATCCGGCGCTTCATCGCTTACGAAATTAGAGCAGACCAGTGTATCGTTCTGTTTCACCGGCAAATCCCCTTCCCTGTGTATCTGAATAGGAGTTAATTTCGGAAATTGATCAGGCACGACTATTTTTTGTGCTGCCATATCGATTTCCCATTGCGTAGTATTGCTTGGTTCTGTCGAAAATTGTACATCTCCCATCGCCGAAACTTGAAAAAGCCCGGGATAACCCGGATATCCAACCTGAAGAGTATCGGGAGTACGGCCGATATAACAGTGAGTACTGGTTAAGATTACCATTTCGTTAGGAGCAGCCCCGTGCGCAACGTCATTCGCAGTACATGACCAATATGAAATATTGTTTTCTCCCCACCTATATCCAAATCGTATGAAAAGCGTACTTTTGGAAAGTATATTGGCATCCTTATTGGATACGTCTGGAGCTACGTAAAAATTCCCAACAGTATCGGATAATGGACTTGAGGCAGCGGCTGTTTCATGAACTGCGGCAAATTTGGAAGAGGGATCAGAAAAATTTTCTGCGGCGCATGCCGACAACACAAGAACCAAAAAAGCTAATCCCAATATGCGTAAATTTTTTATGTTAGTATTGTGTAAGCGTTCCTTTATATGGAAGCCCGACCAACTGCTTAATTCCGGCATTTTCATTCATATATTATACAAGATGACAGTCCTATAATAAAGCGCTGGCTATTTTATGCTTACTTTTGTTGAGGGTATCCAAGAAGTCTGATATACTAGTTTCGGGAAATTCTGATATGCGCGGGTGTGGTTCAATGGCAGAATGCATCCTTCCCAAGGATGAGACGGGAGTTCGATTCTCCTCACCCGCTCAAAAAGATTAAATATTATATAATTAACCCCATGGATACCATGACGTTTGTTATATTTCACGGTGCATACGGAAACGCGAACGGAAACTGGTTTCCGTATGTCAAGGATGAACTCCTCAAACTGAAACAGAACGTGGTATTGGAACAGTTTCCTGTAGAAGATTATGACGAAGTGGTAAAAACAGGACCAGGGTATGTAGCAAAAAAACAAACACTTGAAAATTGGATGAAGTTTTTTGAAAACAAGATAAAACCTCAGATTGATCTCAAACAACGCGTTTGTTTTATCGGCCATTCGCTTGCACCCCTGTTTATACTTCACGTATTGACCAAATATAAGATTCAGCTGGATTCCGCAATTTTTGTTGAGCCGTTTCTTACCTCTCTCGGCCTGAAAAACACATGGATGTTTGATCTGGTCAACAAAACGTTTTATAAGGATGACTTTGATTTTGAAGCACTCCGCAAGCTGATGCCGGTTTCATACGTAGTCTGGTCAGATAACGACCAGTTTGTTCCAAGATCCAATCTCCTTACGGTTGCCGAGAAACTCGGGAGTTCCACGATAAGCGTACACAACGCTCTCCATATCAATGCGCCCCTTTTTACCAAACAGGCTCTTGTTGTGGAGCTATGCAAAACGAGATTGGATCCGGGTATATATCTTTAATCTTCAACTTTTTCTTGCGGTAACAACAGCGTAATGCCTTCCAATTGTGCTGAATACAGGATAACCTAACGTATCAACCAATACGTGCGGAAAACTCTGCCCCATGATTTGACGAATTTCATCTTCTGTATTCCCTCCTTTTGTACTGATGTGTTTAAGAGCATAGGAATGTATAGACGCCACATCCCCAAAATCAAACGGGATCCCTCCCCGTGTTAAATCATCTACGGCAGTTTCAGTAAATTTGTACGCGGTCAACTTCGGATCTTCGTACTGAAAGGAGGCCGGATTTTCTCTTTTCCAGGTCGTTGCAAAAATGCCATCTTTGACCATCACTCTGAATATTTCATCTAATACTTTTTTGAGTTTACCCTGTCTTGTGATAAAAGAGTCAGTTGCAATACCGGCGATTGTCCCGGAATCGAATGGTAATTGTTCTGCGTTTGCTTGTCTAAACTCAATCTTTGCTTCTTTTCTTTGAAAAACCGCTTCTGTTTCCATCAAAGGCGTTGCACATACATCCACGACAACTATTGGAGATTCGGGAACAGTATTGTAAACCAACTCCGCCATCGCAGGCGTTGCTAGCCCAAGCACTAATACTTTTCTGTCTGGAGCACCATGCTGTCCACACGCATTTCTCAACTGTCTTTGAAAAAAATCTATATGCTGTACATTACAATCCGGAGATTTTTGCATACCGGCCAGTACTAACAATGGAAATTGTTCATGATATTCTTTGCAATTAAAAGGAGAGGGTTTGAATCTTCCGGGTATTCCGTTAACACATACGTCTTCATAACCGGCGAATCGATGGGCAAGCATTCTATAACCCATGTACCTTCTTTCCCTGTCGTTTAAGTGAGGATATCCATTTTCTATATCTCTCAACATACTTCCGATTACCATTTACGAAGATTATACTACATTCGACTCCGCAGCGAAAAAAATAATCTATTAGTCCGTATAATCAAAGAGCGCTCAACTTATCAAGCCTACATTTTCAGGAAATTTGATAGAATAAGATCGTTGATTATATATGCGCCGATGTAGCTCAGTTGGTAGAGCAGTCGCTTCGTAAGCGAGAGGTCGTCGGTTCGATCCCGACCATCGGCTCCCTAAAACTATGTCCAGACTTCAATCGCATCAAAAAAAACGGTTTTTGGTATCGGTTACGTTAATGATTGTTATAATCGGAGCACTACTGTATTTTGTATTTGCGATAGGATTCAATCTGCTTTTGAACAGCGCGGCCTTTGTAGCCCAGTTCACTAACCCGAAAGTAACTCCCCTGGTGCAGAAAAATTCAGATTTTATCGGAACCGTAAGCATTGACAGTATTCCGAACGCAACAAACAGCGCCCAATTCACCGTTTCAGGCACCGCGGTCAACTTCAACACCGTTGAACTCTATTTGAACGGGGAACAGGTCAAATCAATCAAGCTTGATACGTCCGACGGCTTTACCGCGCAGATCGGAGATTTGCAGACGGGTACTAACGAAGTATATGCAGTCGGCATTGACACACAAAACAATCAGCAGAAAAAAACCCAGGTTTACACGGTGGAGTATTTAAATCAACCCCCAAAACTTGATGTCCAATCCCCCCCGGATCACACAAAAACAAATACCAACGAAATTGTCGTCAAGGGCCAAACGGATAAGGAAACGTATGTCAGAATAAATGATTCTCCCGTAGTGGTCGGCGCAACCGGAGAATTCCAGTACACGGTGCAGCTTAAGGAAGGCGACAACTCTATCAGCGTCGTCGCACAGGACGTTGCGGGAAACCAAACCACCAAATCCCTAACCGTTACTTACCAGAAAGACCAGTAACTTCACTTGCCGCTATCACGCCGAGCAGAAAAATAACAAATGGATGAAGAAGCATATTGTCGCTTAAGGACACTACAGAGA
>JBJKRW010000009.1:0-16957 GCA_046704445.1 Microgenomates group bacterium | reverse complement strand
AAGGGTACGGGTACCTGTTTGATCCCAAATCCGTCAAACAGATATCAAAGGCAATTAGGATTATGTATAATAATGCAGAACTGCGAAAGCAACTGAGCGCGAAAAGCCTGATGAGAGCCCGCGATTTCAAAAGGAAACGCTTTGCAGAACAATGGTTGAAAATATTCCAAACACTATGATCATAGGAGTCGACGGTAATGAGGCAAATGTGGAAATGAAAGTCGGAGTATCGTTTTATACTTATAACCTTATTCAATATTTCAGAAAAATTGCCAGTAAAAATCTCCGGTTTAAAATTTTTTTGAGAAAAGAACCCGGACCCGATATGCCGTATGAAAACAGCAATTTTTCCTATACGATCGTACGCGGACGTCCGCTTTGGACCCAGTTGTTTTTACCCTTACACCTAAATGTGTTCAGAAACATCGACGTATTTTTTTCTCCCGCACATTTCGTTCCGAGATTTTGTCCCGTTCCGGTTGTGGTAACCATTCATGACCTGTCTTACCACTATTATCCGGATGACTTTCTTTCCAAAGATCTTTTTACCCTGCGGCACTGGACGCGCTATGCGGTACAAAAAGCGGCAAAGATCATCGCGGTTTCCCGCACGACAAAAAAAGATATCATGAACGTCTATCATGCCCCCGAAACAAAAATCGAGGTTGTGTACAACGGATTTGAAAAAGATTTTCCCCAAAGAAAAAAATACCCGAAACTGTCCACATTCAACATTGAACGTCGTTCAATATTGTATGTGGGAACCCTGCAGCCGAGGAAAAATATCACAACTCTCATCCGAGCCTTTTCGTTCTTCAGGGAACGGTATCCGGAGTTTGAACTGGTTATTGCCGGAAAAAAAGGATGGATGTACAATAAAATCTACGAGGAGGTTTCGGAGCTCGGACTGGACAACGACGTATTTTTCACCGATTATATCACCGATTATCAACTCGGGTTTCTGTACAAAAATGCGTTCTGCTTTGTATTGCCTTCTTTTTACGAAGGCTTCGGGATTCCGATACTTGAGGCAATGGGATACGGCTGTCCTGTCATATCCTCAAATACTCCGAGCCTTAACGAAATCGGAAATGACGCCTGTCTGTATTTCGATCCGAACAATACCGACGATCTCCTCCAAAAACTGGTCGAACTTAAGGAAAACGAAAAGCTGAGAAAAGAACTTGTTCTCAAGGGAAAAAAACGAGTGAAGCTTTTTTCCTGGAAGACCTGCGCCAAACAGACATTAGATATTATCGAATCTGTACAAAAGCGGTAATACGTCTTCCGGACTATGGAAATCAAGCTTATCGGCAACGATATTTCTGTTGCCGAATATAACAAATGTGCCGCACATCCATTGCAATCCTGGGAATGGGGCGAAGCAAGAAAAGAAATGGGGATATCTGTTCTTAGAATCGGAAAATTTGCTAAAGGGACTCTCAAAGAAGCATACCAGCTTACATTCCATCCCATCCCGCTCACCAAATTTACCGTCGGTTACCTTCCCCGATCTCTTTGGCCTTCAACGCAGATAATTTCATGTCTGCTTGAACAGGGGAAAAAACACAACGCGGTATTTATCAAGATTGAACCATATGTGAAGGAGTCGGATTTCCTTCTGCCGGAGAATAATCCTCAACTTCAAATCGTGAAATCACGTCATCCGCTTTTTCCCGAATGGACTCAGATGATTGATTTGGGACGGAACGAAAACGAAATACTTTCGGGCATGCACCCGAAAACAAGATATAATATCAGGCTTGCGCAAAAAAAAGGAGTCACCGTACGCGAAATGTCGGATGAAAAGGGATTTGCCATATTTTCGGATCTTTACTTTGAAACCTGTGCAAGACAACGCTACTTCGGCCATACGCCGGAATATCACAAAATTGTCTGGAAACACATGAAAAAATCTCTCGCTCATATCCTTGTTGCGTTTTACGATACCACGCCGCTTGCCGCCTACGAGCTTTTTTGTTTGAATAAATCTTTGTATTATCCCTACGGAGGAACGTCTCTTTCGTACCGCAATTTTATGGGTGCAAATCTCCTTATGTGGGAATCCGTAAAACTGGGAAAAAAATTGGGCGCATCAACGTTTGATATGTGGGGATCTCTTTCTCCCGGATATGAAAATAGTCATCCCTGGTCCGGATTCACCAGGTTCAAACAGGGCTACGGAACCGATTTCGTACATATGGCCGGAAGCTACGATCTGGTTATACATCCGCTTCATTATTCTTTTTACACGATTGCTCATGCGGCAAGAACGCTCTATCTGCAATTGAAGAAATCAGTTTAATTTTTCATCACGATCCTGATCTTTTTTTACCCGTGCAAACTGTCTTGGATTGACGGGAGGAAATACCGCCTTATTGTGGGGAAACACGAGTGCAACCTTTAATACTTCATCCATGTGTTCCACAAATACAAACTGAAGGTCTTTCAGCACATAGGACGGAATATCTTCCAAATCTTTCTTATTGTCTTTCGGCAAAATAACCGTTTTTATGTTTGCACGGTGCGCGGCAATCACTTTTTCCTTGACTCCCCCTATTTCCAGCGCGCGTCCCCGCAACGTTATTTCTCCGGTCATTGCCACCGTACGCTTTACCGGAATTCTTGTCAAAGCGGAAACCATCGCGGTTGTGATTGCGACTCCGGCGGAAGGTCCGTCTTTCGGAACTGCTCCTTCGGGAACATGGACATGAATATCGATGGAGTCAAAATAAGTTCGCGTGAGGCCATAACGTTCCCAGCGCGCTCTGATATTTGATAATGCCGCCTGACACGATTCTTTCATTACTTCGCCCAAATGACCGGTCAACGTCAATCCTCCTTTTCCCGGCATGACCGCCACCTCGATAAACAATATGTCTCCTCCCGCCTGGGTCCATGCCAATCCAGTTGTAATGCCGACCGTATCTTTTTCCTCAATCATCTGTGAAGAATACTTAAACGGACCCAAATATTTCGGCACGTCTGAGATTCCGACGGTCTTTGATTTGGTTTTCTTTTCCACAATCTCACGCGCGATTTTCCTGTATACCGTCGCAATCTGACGCTCAAGCTCTCTTACCCCTGCTTCACGGGTATAACGTCTGATGATAACTTTCAACGCGGAATCGGTAATCCGAACCTGGGATGAACTCAAGTTATGCGCTTCAAGCTGCTTTCTGATCAGATGAGTTTTTGCGATATTGAATTTTTCGTCTTCGGTGTAACCGGGAAAATGTATGACTTCAAGCCGGTCAAGCAATGCGTCCGGAACCGTATCCAGAATGTTTGCCGTGGTAATGAAAAATACGTCGGATAAATTAAAAGGAACTTCAAGATAATGATCCGAAAAAGAATGATTCTGTTCGGGATCAAGTGCCTCCAACAACGCAGAAGACGGATCTCCGCGATAATCGCGACCTATCTTGTCTATCTCATCAAGCATGAAAACCGGATTTTTCGTTCCCGCCTGTTTTATCCCCTGGATCATCCGTCCGGGAAGCGCGCCGACATATGTCCGCCTGTGACCGCGAATTTCTGCTTCATCCCGTATGCCGCCAAGAGAAATTTTGACGAACTTCCTTCCCAATGCACGCGCAATGGATTTACCGAGTGAAGTCTTTCCTACTCCCGGAGGCCCGACAAAACATAAAATAGTAGGCTGGCGATGAATAAGTTCCTTTGGCTTCTGATTTTTACTTCCCGCCTTTTCTTTTTGTTTTGCAAGTTCCATAACCGCCAGATACTCAAGTATTCTTTCCTTGATTTTCTTGAGGCCGAAATGATCTTCATTAAGCGTTTTTTCTGCACTCTGAATCAGGACCTGGTTATCGGATTCAACCGTCCACGGTAATTCCACCAGCCAATCCAGATATGTCCGGATATACGAAGACTCGGGATTAAACTGTGACATCTGGGTCAGACGTTTCAGCTCCTTCAAAGCTTTTTCTTCGACTTCTCTGGGCATTTTCGCCTTTTTGATCTTGAGTTTATATTCGAGGATATCCCGGTCTTCGCCTTTTTCTCCCAATTCTTCCTCGATTGTTTTCATTTTTTCCCTCAAAAAACTCTCTTTCATTCCCTGTTCGAATTTCTTTTGTGTCTTTGAAGAAATATTGCTTTCGATCTCGAGAATCTTAACTTCCCGATTCACATAATCAACCTCTTTTTTCAATCTTGTTTTAAGGTCGACTTCTTCGAGAAGTGCCTGTCTTTCATCGGGCTTGAGATCCAACACAACCGCGATCTGATTTGAAAAATTCAAAGGGTTGATGATATTGAGAATATTCATTAAGAATACGAAGTCCACGGTTTTTCCAAGGTTGATCGCGCGCTTTACCTGTGATGAAATATGCCGGGTCATTGCCTGTATCTCTTCATTGTCCTCTATTTTCTCTTCAATTCGCGATACCTTTGCCTCCAGGTAGGGCGACTCCTTAATAAACGACAGTATCTTTACTTTTTCCAGCCCTTTGACCAATGCGTTGATTTCTCCTTTTTCACCGACTACGGTTTTTTCGATGGATGCCACTACGCCGATCTGATAGAGATCCTGAGTTTTCGGATCGTCTACGTTTGAGTTTTTCTGCATCAGCAGAATTATCTTTTTATCCCTCTTCAGAGCTTCCTGTATTGCTGTAACGCTTTTTTGCCTTCCGAATACCAGTACGTTTTCCGTCTGAGGAAACACGATGCCGTCACGCACGGCAGTAACTGGGTAATTTTGTTGTTCTGACGCTCCAATTAAAAATGCCATATCTATTAGCAGTCTAACATATTAATTGCTAATTGTCAATACTGATTTTTTACGGAAATTCTATATTTACAAAAGAGTTATGTGATCGCCTGAAATTATATTTTCGATCAAATAAGTTATATAAAGTCTTCAAACAGTTTGTCAAATTCCTTAAACGGTTCTGCCCCGATAAGGGTATTATGCTGAAGTTGCGGCAACTGTTCCGTGAATGACGGCCGAGATCCTTTGTAAAGGACGCCGAGAGGGAACTTTTCTCCGTTCAAATCCATGGCTCGCTGCATCGCCGCATCAAAATCATCCGTCTTATGATCCGCGGACAGTTTATACACATGTTGGAGATAATAAGGATAGGTATTGATCTTATTGAATGTTACGCAGGGCTGCAAAATATTCACCAGTGAAAAACCCTTATGTTCTATTCCCTGTTTTATCATCTCAATCATATGTTTTGCGTCTCCGGCAAACGATTGGGCGACAAAGGTTGCCCCGGAGGTCAACGCAAGGGCAAGAGGATTCACCGGCACTTCAATGATGCCGGAAGGCGTTGATTTGGATTTGAAGCCTTTTTTTGCCGTCGGCGCGACCTGACCCGTTGTCAGTCCGTATACGCAGTTATCGTGCACTATTACCGTAATATCGTGGTTTCCCCTGCACACATGAAGAAAATGATTTCCGCCTTCTCCGTAACAATCGCCGTCACCCACAACCGCCACAACCGGCAATAAGTGGTTTGCAATCTTAATTCCGATCGCATTCGGTATTGCTCTTCCGTGTAAAGCATGAATTGCGTACGCATTGAGAAAATCGTTCATATTGCCTGAGCATCCTATCCCAAACACTACTGCCAAAGAGGAAGGATCCAGGTCGAGCTGAGAAAATGCGGACTTGATGGCTACTCCGATCCCCCAATCTCCGCATCCGGGACACCAGGTCGGCGTATATCCGGAAAAATCCTGACTTGATGCCATAAGGTTAATTCAATGGTTTATTAAGTTTCGCTTTTCATAACAGATTCCGCTATCTGTTCTGCCGTAAGCGGTCTTCCGTCAAACCTGACAATTTTTTCCTCTATATTAATCCCTGTTTCCATGCGCAAAAGTTTGCCGAATTGACCGTGTGAGTTGTTTTCAACCAAAATATATCTCGATTTCTTTTCAAACAAAGGAAGTATTTTATCCTTTGATAACGGGTACAGATGGGTAAAATGGATATAAGCCGTTTCGGTATTGCTTTGTTTCAGCAACTCCTGCGCGTGTAAAATTGCGCCTTTATTCGTACCCCACGAAACAAAAACGGTTTTTGCTTTTTCAAGATCTCCAAAAACCTTAGGTGGCTGAAATTCCTTTGCAAGGTAGGTGCTCCATTTCCGTTCTCTCTTTTTGACCTGTGCAATACGCGGTTCGGCATCCTCGGTCGTGTGACCGTTTTCCAGATGCTCGTACGAGTTTGCCTGATAGAACGTTCCTTTAAACCCCGGAATAAGACGTTCTGATATACCGTCTTCGGACACCCTATATCTGAGGTACGGAGTTTGTGAAGGTTGGGTTACCGTTTTTCCTCTCTGAACCGTATAGTTCTTGATCAGATTCTGTACATAGGAAAGAGGTATGCTTTTATGGGATTCCGACAATAACATGTCGGACATAACTATAACCGGTAATTGATAGATGTCCGCTAAATCGTACGCTTTCACTGTCAAATCCAGCATTTCGTAAGCATCTCCCGGCGCAAGAACTATTTTGGGGAATTCGCCATGACCCGCATGTACCGCAAACAGCAGGTCTCCCTGTTCGGTCCAAGTAGGAATTCCCGTAGCCGGTCCGGGTCTTTGTGCAAGAAATATCACAATCGGAATCTCCGTAATGCCCGAGAGGGAAATTGATTCTACCATCAAAGCGAATCCGCCGCCCGAAGTCCCCACGCTTGCGCGAACTCCGGCAAATGATGCCCCCAGTGCGGTATTTATGACGGAAATTTCGTCTTCCGCATGCCGTACCACCATTCCCGTTGTTGTCTGCCATGCGGCAAGTACCGTAAGAACCGTCGATGCGGGAGTCATGGGATAGGCGACATAAAGCCTGCAATCCGCTATGGCCGAGCCGAGAGAAAATGCTTCGTTGCCCGAAAGAATAAGTTTGGTATCCGACGTCTGTTTTGTCAAAACGGATTCCGTGCTTTGGCTCTGGGAATTTTTGACGTGATCGTATCCGATTTGTGCACACTGTTTGTTAAATTCAACCACTTTCTCTCCCTTTTTCGAAAATTGTTTTTCGATCATCTCGAATAAAAGTGTCAGATCCGTGCCAAGGGTCGCCAAAACCGCTCCCAATGCGATGGTATTTTTCATGACGGCCGGTCCTTTCTGTTCTTGGAGTATTTTTTTGAACGGAACCGCAATCTTAACCAGGCTTCCGTCCTCAACGGAAAACTCATCCTGGTCATAGATTACATATGCATGAGCCGTAAGCTTATCCTTATGTTTTACATAGGTTTCCTTGTTCAAACACACAAGGTAATCTATGGTTTTTTTCATATCGTATACTTCCTTCTCGGATACATGCACCATATATGCATTGTGTCCGCCCCGAATAAGTGAAGGATATTCGACGTAATCGAAAACATGATAACCCATTCTGCTTGCGATTCTGGAAAAAACCGCTGCTGTCGTCATGATTCCGAAACCCGCCTCACCACCGATTATGAGACCGAAATCTTTCATATGTGAGCGTATAAAGTTACAAGGTTTTTAAAGCTTATAAAGTTAGTAAAGTTTGTAAAAACGGTTAAATTAACCTGATCAAACCGGAAAAATTTTATTTCCGTTTTCGTCTTCGATGATAATTGCGGCTACAGGACATCCCTTTGCCGCGTCTAAAATTGTTTCGTCAGAATCCTCTGCGGATGTATTCAAATACACCGCTTTTGCCTCGCCGTCGAGAATAAAGGTTTTCGGAGCGATTGCAACGCATGTGGCGGCCCCTATACATAAATCCCTGTCTACCCAGGTTTTCAATTTGCGTATTTGTACCGGACCGGAAGGCTTCTGTGAATCAAGCAATGTGTTGGGATCCATACTGTAAAACTAAATTAATAATTTTATTAATGCCTCTAACGGGAGCAGGGCGCATTTTATTCTGTTTGGCCCCAGGTTTACTCCTAATAAACCCATCATAAAGTTTTTATCGAGAGTTTTCAAATGTTTTTTTGTTTTTCCTTTCGCATAATCGGTAAGCATCGAGGCAGAGGCTATAGATATGGCGCAACCTTTTCCGACAAAACCTATTTCCTTGATTATCTCGCGATCCATCCTTATTTCCATTCTCAATTCATCACCGCACAGCGGATTGGACACGTCAATACCGTTTGCCGGTTGCTTCAACGGTTTGTTGTTTTTCGGATGCCGGTAATGTTCGAGAATAATTTCCTGGTATATCTGCATATAATCTGACGGATCATGACGAATGTCACTTAAAAACAGACCTTGCCTTTTCCAGACCGTTCACCAACGCGGAAACATCGCGCTCGTTATTATACACGTAAAACGTTGCGCGTACCGATGCCTGTATACCGAGCCGGGTATGAAGCGGCATGGTACAATGATGTCCTGATCTGACGCAGATCGATTCGCCATCGAGAATTTGAGCAACATCGTGTGCGTGAATGCGATCAAGGGTAAAAAGCAGTACTCCGCTTCTTTTACGAACATCGGCCGGACCGTACAGCCGGATTCCTTTCACGCTTTGCACTGCACGCAGCGCATAAGAAGTCAAACGCTGCTCATGGTCTCTGATCCGTTCCATTCCTATCCGCGAAAGATAATCGACTGCCGATCCTAATCCTATGACTCCGGCAATATGCGGTGTTCCCGCCTCGAATTTGTGAGGCAAATCCGCATACGTCGTCCGCTGAATCTGCACGTTCCCTATCATCTCTCCTCCGAACAGAAACGGCGGCATTTCATCCAAAAGTTCCTCTTTTCCCCAGAGTACTCCCGCGCCTGTCGGTCCAAGCATTTTTTGTCCGGAAAATGCAAGAAAATCGCACCCGAGATCTTGCACGTCAACAGACATATGGGGAATAGCCTGAGCCGCATCAACCACCACAATGACTTTGGGGTTTATTGCGCGTACCTTCTGTATAATCCGTTTGACCGGAACAATTGTTCCCAGCGCGTTTGACACATATACCAGTGCGAAAATTTTGGTTTTTTTCGTAATAGCGGTTTCAAGGGAACTGTCGTTTATATCCAGTTCGCCCTGTTTTCCGATATCCAGCACTTTCAAAATCGCGTTATTTTCCAACGCAAGCTGTTGCCATGGAACAAAATTCGAGTGATGCTCAAGCACCGTTGTTACGATTTCGTCTTCCCGATCGATATGTGTCCTTCCCCAGGAGTAGGCAAGCAGATTAATTGCCTCGGTGGTATTCCGGACAAACACGATTTCCCTCTCGTTTTTTGCGTGGATGAAGCGTGCGATCTTGACCCTTGTCAGTTCGTATTCGGTCGTTGCCCGTTCCGATAACCCGTATACTCCCCTAAACACATTGGCGGAGTATTCCCCGTAGTATTTTGACACTGCATCTATAACTCCGTAAGGTTTGAGCGACATCGCAGCCGAATCAAGATACACCAGCCGCGGATTGTGCTTGAATATGGGAAAATCCTTTTGTATCTTTTCTGCGTCAAGCATAGTTGTCACACAACGCTCGAACTGTCAATTAAGTTCAGAATACGTACGTCGTCTTTATTGTACTTAAATCCGGGATATATTTCCCTTATCTTGAAAAAAAGATCTTGCACAAAACCCGCGACAATAATCTCTTCTGCGTTCTTCCGGCTTAACCCTCTTGACGACGCGTACAGCAATTGATCTTCGTTAATTCTGCCCGTAGTGGATCCGTGCGTACAAAACACGTCATCTGCCAGTATTTCAAGATAAGGCCGCGACTCAACAAAGACATTTTTTGATACCATAAGGTTCTGGTTTTTTTGATACGCATGAGTTTTTTGTGCTTTTTTTTCCAGCCTTATCAAACCTTCGTATAATAGTTTTGAGTTGTCCGAAAAAACCCCCTTAATGAGAAGGTTGGAAGTTGATTCCGGTGATACGTGATGCTGGACAGTACGGATTTCGAATTTTTCGGAAGATTTTCCGAGATACAATCCAAACACATGAACCGTGACGTGTCGGGCTTCAATTTCAAATCTAAAAAGACCGCTGAGATTGTAAAAAAAAATTACATACGTCCCCGGAGCGGTAAAGCGCACTGTCTGTTTTTTTTGTCTGTTTAAGTCAATAAACCTTACCATAAGAATGTAATAGATCCTCAACCGACACTTCCGCTCATCTCGAGCCGGATAAGCCGATTGAGTTCAACTGCATATTCAAGAGGTATCTCTTTGGCAACCGGGTCAATGAAACCGTTTACGAGCAACCCTTCCGCATCGGCTCTGTCTATTCCCCGTGCGTTCAGATAGAACAATTTTTCTTCGCCGAGTTTTTCTACCGTTGCTTCATGCTGAACATCCACAAGACTTTCCTTTATCTTCATGCTCGGATAGGTATCGGATCTTGACTTTTCGTCAAGAATCAGCGCGTCACAACCGACATACACAGAACTGTGTACCGCTCCCGGCGCCACCTGCACCAAACCCCGGTATGATGTCCTTCCTCCGTCCTTGGATATAGACTTGGAAATGATGCGCGATGACGTATGGGGAGCAAAATGAAGCATTTTTGCGCCGGCATCCTGATGTTGCTTGTTGCCGGAATATGCGATGGACAATACTTCTCCGCGGGCACCTTTACCCATAAGATAACAGCTCGGATACTTCATGGTAACCCTGCTTCCTATATTGCAGTCTACCCATTCCATAATCCCTTTTTCTTCCACTCTTGACCTTTTGGTGACAAGATTGTAAACGTTTTTGCTCCAATTCTGAACAGTGGTGTACCTCACCCGGGCATCCGGCTTTACCACGATTTCTACGACCGCGGCATGAAGAGAATCCGTGGTATAGACAGGCGCCGTGCATCCTTCCACATAATGAACATAGGAACCTTCTTCCGCGATAATCAGCGTTCTCTCAAACTGTCCGAACTGTTCGGCGTTTATCCTGAAATATGCCTGAAGCGGAAGCGCCACTTTAACCCCTTTCGGGACATAGACAAACGACCCTCCCGACCAGGCGCACGAATTAAGGGCGGCAAATTTGTTATCATGTGCCGGAATGATCGTGCCGAAGTATTTTCTTACGATTTCCGGATGCTTTTGCAGCGCGGTATCCATATCGCAGAAAATAACCCCCTGGCGCGCAAGATCTTTCGACATGTTTTCGTATACCACCTCGGACTCGTACTGTGCGGATACGCCCATGAGGTATTTTTTTTCCGCTTCCGGTATCCCGATCTTATCGTACGTCTCTTTTATCTCCTTCGGGAGCTTGCTCCATTTATCCGCCTGATTTTGTACCGGTTTGATATAGTAATAAATATTGTCAAAGTCGATTGCGTGTAAATCCGCACCCCAGTCCGGCATATTTTTTTTTAAAAAGATCCCGTATGATTTGAGTCTGAATTGCGTCATCCATCCTGGTTCGTGTTTTATACGGGAAATCATCTTTACCACATGGGCATTAATACCTTTCTGTGCCTTAAACACATAATTTTGAGGCATTGAAAATCCATAGCGGTATTCAAACTCCAACGTATCTGCGTGTGATTGCGGCATACTAGGTGATATTTAATTAAAACCCTTCATATCCTTTTTGCTCTATTGATTCTGCCAGAATACCCGTTCCGGTTTTTACGATAGATCCGTGTTTCAAGACTACAACCCTGTCGGGATTCAAATATTTCAGAATGCGGTTATAATGCGTAATCAACACATAAGTACTTTTCTTCCGGTATTTTACAATAAACTCCGCGATTGTTTTCAGTGCGTCAACATCGACGCCCGTATCAACCTCATCGAAGATGACAAACGAAGGCTGCAACACTGCGGCCTGCAATACCTCCAGTTTCTTTTTTTCTCCTCCCGATGCACCGTCGTTTAACGAACGGGAAAGAAGATCCTGATTGATATGCAACTCCCGTGCAAACTTTTCCATTCTCTTTTTGACCTTAAGCGGATCCTGTTTTCCGCTCAACGCGAGTCTTAGGAGCTGAAAAACCGTTACACCGGATAACGACAACGGCGACTGGAATGACAAGAAAATTCCCCTTTGAGCTCTTTTGTCCGGACTGTCTCCGGTTATGTCGGTCTTTCCAAAAAATATTCTGCTTTTTGAATCAAGCCTATAGGAAGGATGCCCCATAATCGCATAAGCCAGCGTAGATTTCCCCGATCCGTTAGGGCCCATCAACGCATATATTTTTCCCTTTTCAAACGAAAAATCAAGATTTTTGAGAATCGCTTTCCCATCAACGCGTACGGTAAGATCACGGACTTTAAGCATAGTAAAGGTTAATTTCGAAAGAGATCCAGGAGCTTATACTTTTTCAATTCACCCGACACGATAGAATTCAGCGTATGGCGAAGAAACGATTTGTGTTTGCACATATACTGCCAAGGGCATTCATAATTCGGCTCCTGACATTTCGTAAACGCCAGATCACCTTCAAAAATTTTCAGAAAATCATAAAGAGACGTTGTTTTCGCTTGTGGAGAAAGCCTGTATCCTCCAATTTTTCCCTCCTTGCTTTCCACTACTTTATGTTTTACAAGCTGTGCGCCAATCCGCGCCAAAAATCTGGGCGGAAGCTTCGTTTCCCTGATCAGTTCGGACAGGGGAGTATAAGACTCTTTGTTCATCAGATACGAAACAAACAGTATTGCGTAATCTGATTGGTTTGTGATATTTAGCATATGCGTTGATACTTTTACCCAACCGGTAATAGTTTATATAAAACAGAACCGTTTGTCAACAGAACGATGAATCATCAATAGGGTAGTTTTTATAAGTCGCATTCGAACAGGATCTTATTCCTCCTCTTCTCGCAACAAACACGACAAAAAGTTCAGTGTGTTATACTTAAAATACATGAACGGATTGCGTTATACAGATCGCGTAACTGATGTTCCTAACTCGGGAATAGGATATATGATGAGGTACGCATCAAAATATAAAGACGTGGTCTCGCTTGGACAGGGCACTCCTCTTTTTCCCACGCCTTCATTCATTTACGACGAGCTGTATGTCAGATCCAAAAAAGATCATTCGCTGGGGATGTATTCGGGAATGCCTATAGAAAAACCTCTTAAAGAGTTAATTGCCAAGCAAATGTCTTCACTTTACGGATTCACTCCGGATCCGCAATGTCTTTTTTTAACAATAGGGGGTATCGGAGGTCTATTTTCCGCCTTAATGGCTAGCGTACAAAAAGGGGATGAGGTAATCTATTTTGATCCAAGTTATCCGCTTCATCTCTCACAAATTCATATTGCTGAAGCAAAGCCCGTATTTGTTTCGTACGACGAAAGCCGTCACTGGTCTCTAAATATCAATGCGCTGAAAAATTCCTTAACCCCGCATACCCGTGCGGTCATATTGACTAATCCGAATAATCCGACCGGTACCGTACTTAGCCAACAGGAGGTGAAAGACCTTGCGGAAATTATTCTGGATCATAATCTCACTCTTATTTTGGATGAAGCATATCGGTTTCTGACTTATGACGACATTCCGCTTTTCAGTCCGCTTCAAATTCCGGAATTACGCAACAACATCATCGCGTGTAAAAGTTTCTCGAAAGAATTTGCAATGACAGGGTGGCGTATCGGATATGTCTACGCACACCCCGATACTATAAAAAAAATAAACGATATTCATACATATTTCAGCATCAGTCCCCCGACCGTATCGATTGTGGCAGCAACCATCGCTCTTTCGGATACGCGCGGAGAAAAAGCAATGAATTATTTCAAGAAACAATTTGCGCTGAGCAGAAAAACAATATGTGAAAGACTCGATAAGCTTCCCTTGCTATTCTCTTACCATCCACCGCAAGGTGCATATTATGCATTTCCCAAAATTACTGGTTTTAACATGAATTCATTTGATTTTGCCAAACTTCTGGTCGACGATGCAAAAGTAATTACCATTCCCGGGAGTACCATGGGTCCTGCGGGAGAACATCATCTGCGTATGTCTTTTGCAGCCAATCCGGAAGTAATCCAAAAAGCATTTGATCGGATAGACGCCTTTGCGGAAAGACATCATATGAAGTGATGCGTTTTAAAAATAAGATTCGTCCAATCTTAAACGCGGAACCCGATCCAGTTTTTCAACATCAGTTAACAGCATATTATTAAGATACTTGAAATATCCGGCAACCCCTATCATTGCGGCATTATCTCCGGAAAGATAAGGATAAGGAGGAAACTTCACCTGACCGGCATAACGCCTGAGGAGACGTCTGAAACGCAGTCTCAAATAATGATTGGCGCTTACTCCGCCTCCGACAATAACCGACTTGATCCCTGTTTTTTGAATCGCCGTTTCCAACTTTGCCTCCAGCGTGTCAAATACAGCCTCCTGAAATGCACTGCAAAGTTTTTTTATTTTTGACGCCTTCTCGTGTTCTGAAAGCTGTTTTACAAAATAGTAAAAAGAGGTTTTGAGTCCGGAAAACGAAAAATCGAGAGCGGCCGATTTAATCATCGGACGCGGAAAATGATACTCGTCGGAATGTCCCGCTTCCATGCCTAACTTTTCGATCACCGGTCCCCCCGGATATCCGAGACCAAGCATTTTTGCCGCCTTGTCCAACGCTTCACCCGCTGCGTCATCCCGGGTCTTTCCGATTATTTCGTACTGAACGTGGTTTTTAAACAACACAAGCTCCGTATGACCTCCCGACAATATGTACGCCAGATAGGGAAATCCGAATTCGCGTTCCGGGTTGCCGTTTCGATTCTGCACAAAACCGGAATAAATATGGCCCTCAAGATGATTTACCGGAATAATCTTCTTATTATGTTGGCGTGCAAGTTCCTTTGCTTTTTTAATACCGACCTCCAGAGCCACTGCCAATCCCGGACCGTACGTAACCGCAATCGCGCCGATTGAGGAAAATTCCCTCCCTCTCATTGCGCCCTCGACTATCGAATCAATTCGTTCTTCGTGTGCACGCTTCGCGAGTGCAGGGTAAATTCCTCCCCATTTCCGGTGGGTAGCAATCTGGGAGAAAATGACATTCGAAAGCACCTTTCTTCCTTGAGTTACCGCTGCAGCGGTTTCATCCGCCGAAGTTTCAATAGCAAGAATATTTATCACTTTGTTGTTTTTTTATGCATACTGATAACAATCTTTCTTTTCTCTTTTCCTATATACAGCATTCTCACATGCACTATTGCCGCTTTTTTTTTCAGTAACGGCAAAAGCCTTGCGGCTTTTTCACCCCATTCGAAACACAGAACTGCTCTCTTATGAAGCATCGATTCAATCCCCAGATGATCGAACTCCTCCTGTTCCTTAATTCTATAGAGATCGAAATGATAAAGCCGTTGCACGGACAACGCATGCGCGTCATATTCGTAATATATTACAAACGTCGGGGATACGATGTCCCGTATGCCCAACGCATCTCCTACCCCTTTGACAAATACGGTCTTGCCCGCGCCCAATTCTCCCTCGAGAATCATGACGAGCGGCGTTTTCGATTTCTTTAATACATAATTCGCAATATACGCCCCGGTCTGCCGTGTCTGTTTTTCCGAACCGGTTTCAAAGGTTTTTGAATTTTTCATCACGATATCACCTTTCCTTATAATTTGCAGTTCATCGGCCGAAAGATCGATAATCGTCGAGGGTTTATTCCGCGGCAACACCCCTCCGTCAATTACGAGGTCTATCAGCTTTTTTTTCGATTCGGGCAATGATCGGAGAAACGAACCCACGGAATAGTGAGGTGCCCTTCCCGAAAGGTTTGCGGATGTTGCGGTAAACGGCTTACCGTATTGTTTAGCCAGTCTATTGATCAGCTCGTAGTCCGGGAGGCGAAGCCCGAGCGTACGGGATTCCGATTCGAGCCTGCGCGATGTCTTGCTTCTGGAGCCAAGTATAACGGTAAACGGACCGGGAAGTATTTCCGATAGAAGTCTTTCCTGGGATCCGGTCACGACGGCATACCGTTTCAGCATGCCGAAGTCTGAGACAAAAACCGAAATCGGTTTTCCCCACGGACGGTTTTTGAATCGTATCAGTTTTTCGACCGCCTGTTCGTCTGATGCGTCCGCAAGAAATCCGTACACTGTATCCGACGGAAATACTACTATTCCACCCGCTCGAAGCACGTCAATTGTCCGGGCTATAATTGTGTTTTTATTTGTCTTGTCAAGCTTTAATAACTCCATATTTTTGTGATTTATTCTACCAGAAATCTGGTACAATAACACATATGCCAAATACCACAAACAGGAACGGAAAAAATACCCAATCTCCAAAAAAAAATCCGATGAAACACGGTCAAATAAAGTTCGCAGAATTTAAATTCAATTTCGACCTGAAAAATGCGTTTATCCTTATTTTTATTATTTTTTTCCTTTATTTCGCCTACAAATCTATCGCCGGAGAAGTAAACCAGGTCATGCCAGAAAAATCCATTTCCACGGTCATAAATGATATTAAAGCCAAAAAAGTCAACAAGGTGGAAATAATCGATAATAAAATCCTTGTGTATTATAAAAACAACAACCTTGCGGTAACCTACAAAGAAACAAGCGACAGCTTTCTTCAGATCATGAAAGATTACGGACTGAACCCGGATGCGACCAACATCGTAATCAAGGATACGCAAGGTTCATCCAACCTTATCAACTTTCTCAGCAATCTGATTCCCACCGTTCTTATGGTCGCATTTTTTATATTCCTGTTTCGTCAGGCAAAAGGCGCGCAGGATTCGGTCTTTTCATTCGGCCAATCTAAAGCAAAACGTTTTACAAAAGACATGCCGAAAACAACGTTTGCTGATGTCGCAGGAGTTGACGAAGCAAAAAAAGAACTTGAAGAAGTTGTCGATTTTCTTAAACATCCGGACAAATACAGAAAGCTCGGGGCGAGAACACCCAAAGGCGTCATCCTGGTAGGTCCCGCCGGTTGCGGAAAAACCCTTCTTGCCAAGGCGGTTGCGGGTGAAGCCAATGTTCCTTTTTTCTCCATTGCCGGTTCCGAATTCATGGAAATGCTTGTCGGAATCG
>JBJKRW010000008.1:0-17211 GCA_046704445.1 Microgenomates group bacterium | reverse complement strand
TCTGAGGACACACGCCGCGGAACAGTTCAGAAGCAACAAGGAACGGGCGGTCAATGAGCTTTTGAAAGTTTTCAGAAAAAAACAGAGAAACGACGCATAGCGTGTTATCAGTCGTTCAAAGATTTTTATGGACAATCAAGGCGCAAACGGATCATCGGGAGGATGCTGCTAATAGTTGACTTCAAATGAATTAATCATTAAATACAAATAAGTACATAAATATGAACACTATGCAATCAAATTCCGATTATTACACCTGCCCTATGCACCCCGAGATCAAACAGGAAAAACCGGGAAAATGTCCCAAATGCGGCGGCATGGATCTGGTCAAAAAAAGTTCAGCGGATTCGGGTCATATGGAACATGATCATGCAAGTATGATGGCAACGCCTGAGGCGGCAAAGGATTTTCTTCACAGATTTTATATCGTCTCTGTGCTTCTTGTACCGTTGGCAATATTTTCAAGTCCTGCAGAAAAAATTCTTCATATGCCGGATTTTGCATACCGGTCACTTGTCGAATTCGGTATTGCCACTGTTATTTTTTACTTCGGACTTGTCTTTTTCGAACACGCAACCATGGAAATCAAGATGAAACAATACGGTATGATGACCCTCGTATCTATGGGTGTAGGTGCGGGCTATTTATTCTCGGCAGCTTCGACATTTATCCCTGCAATTCACGTGGAGTTTTATCTTGAGATTTCAACTTTGATTTGGGTTTTACTGTTCGGTCATTTTCTTGAAGCAAAATCCTCTACTGCGGCAGGTGACGCGCTTCAGGAAGTCGCCAAACTGCTTCCGAAAGAGGCCCATCTGAAAACCGGAAACGGAGTAAAGGAAGTTGAATTGACATCACTGAAGGAAAACGATATCGTCATAGTCAAGCCGGGTGAAAAAGTGCCCGCTGACGGCGAAATCGTCAAAGGCAGCGGAAATTTCAACGAATCACATATCACCGGCGAATCAAAACCAATCGAAAAATCGGCAGGGACGGAGGTCATCGCAGGTGCAATCAGCATCGACGGATCGGTCGAAGTCAAACTGAAACGCGTAGGAGAATCATCAACCATCGGCCAGATCCAAAGCCTCATCTCATCAGCCAAAAAAACCAAGCCGTCGGCACAGAAGCTCGCGGACCGCGCCTCAAAATGGCTTACTTTTTCTGCGTTATCCGTTTCAATCATTGCCCTTTTGTTTTGGTCGCTTATCGCAGGACAGCCGTTTGTGTTCGCGGCAACCCTTGCCATTACGGTATTGGTTATCGCCTGCCCGCACGCACTTGGCCTTGCCATCCCTACAGTTTCTACCATAGCTACCAAACTCGCGGTGAATAACGGCGTATTTATCAAGGATATGGGAAAAATCGAAGTAATAAAAGGAGCCTCTTATGTGATATTCGACAAAACAGGCACTTTAACAAAAGGAGAATTCGGAGTCAGCGATATCGAGGTTTTGGAAGGCGGCAGACAATCGCTTCTTTCGACAATTGGCGCAATCGAAAACCGGTCATCCCATGTCATTGGCATGGCGATCGTTTCCTATCTCAAGGAAAAACGCGTTTCATTTCCCGAATCATCTTTAATCAAAAATCTTTCCGGTATGGGCATGCAGGGTATGATTAAAGACAAAACATACTATGTCGGCAACAGACGGCTGATGGAATCGAAAAAAATCATGAATGAAGAAGCAATAAAGATTGTTGAGAAATTTTCCGCAAAAGGAGAAACACCCGTGTTTGTGGCTGACGGCAAAAAAATTCTGGGAGTATTGGGTTTAAGCGACCGGATAATACCCGAGTCCCGTCAAGCAGTTACCGAACTTCACAAACTCGGAGTTAAAGTAGCCATGCTGACCGGAGATACCAAAGCGGCCGCAATGCCCGTGGCAAAAGAACTCGGGATCGATACGGTTTTTGCAGAAGTCTTGCCGGAGGATAAATACAAATACGTCAAAACCTTGCAAAATCAGGGAAACATCGTGATTATGGCGGGTGACGGAGTCAATGATGCTCCGGCATTAACCCAAGCAAACGCCGGAGTAGCCATAGGCGCAGGAACGGATGTCGCGGTTGAAGCCGGCGACATTGTGTTAACACAGAGTAATCCTCAACACATCGTCCGCCTGATCGTATTATCCCGAAAAGTCTACCGCAAAATGGTGGAAAATTTATTTTGGGCAGCCGGATATAACATCCTGGCAATTCCTGCGGCAGCGGGTCTTTTTGTTCCGTTGGGATTCAGACTTACTCCCGCGGTCGGCGCACTCCTTATGAGTTTATCGTCAGTCATCGTGGTCGCCAACGCCATGACTTTACGAAACGCAAAGCTGGGGATTTAAACCCCACAGCTTGATCCCTGCTGCGGCGGCTTTTCCTCTACTCCGTGATCAACAAGCCACTGCTTGACTGCCTGTGCCCCGGTTGCCGAAGACACTTCCTTACCCAACACATCCTGTCCCGGAACCTGAGTGAAGCTTTTTCCTTCTTTATTCTTAAAATACAAAGCGATGTCGTAATAATTTGACGGAAACCAAAAGGCATTGATGTATTTTGCCGCTTCATACATCTGATTTTCCGTCGCGTTATTTTTCGCCATAAGCTCCAACACGCCAAGCAAAGCCATACCGTGATTGCAGTCCGGAAATGAAGTCGGATTATTACAGCATGGCCTATAGATATTCGACGAAACTTTCTGCACCAGTGTTTGCTGTGCGGCGGTTAACGGTATCAAACCCAACTGAGAATAATAATCCATAGGGCTGCCTTGGGCCAGCGTCCACCCGCCGGTTGATGCAAAGCTTCCTACTTGATTTTGTCCGTACTGTGTCATATCTCCCTGAGTAAGAATATCGGTCCGGTTTGCCAATCCCGCAGCCCAAAAGAAGTTCAGGAGAAAATACGAGTTCTGTCGGTCGATCACAATATTCTTGTTTGATCCTTTAGTCAAAATATCAATCTGACTCTGCGTCAACGGACTGCCCGATTGCTGATATGCCTGTTTGAACTTCGCAAGGTCAATGACGCCGGATTTTATCATTTCCGGACCGATATTTCCGTAGGACACGTGTAAATCGTATCCCTTTTCCGGATTTATCTCATTGAAAATCTCATCTGTTTTCGCAGATGTTTTTGTCACTACCTGCTGTTTTTGTGAAACGTTCGCAAACAGCGACTTTACCCCAAACGGCAAACGCGGAATGAGGTAAACCGTAACCAACAGGCCGACTCCGACGATATACGAATATGCGAGTACTTTTCCTTTTTTCCGTCTTGATATGACGCCGCTGATACGGCCGCTCATATCCCACAAAACCAAAAGCAAAAGCGCAATGGAAAATAATTTGATTTCCAATCCCTGGAACGGAAATGCGGTAAGCGATGCGGCGATGCCGACGATCGGAAGCAAAAAGCCTCCGCAGACCGCACATCCTACCGAAACCAGACTCAAAAACACCGCGATTATAGAATTTGACGATGAAGATTTTGAAATGGATCGGCGCTCATCAATAACATATACAAGATATGTCAACACGACCGAAATGAACAAATCGTTCAGTGCGCTCAGTATAACGGCAAAATACACAAAAACCTTGCTGTTATCGGAAATAAAACTGCTGATGCTCGTGGTCCGCGTCAAAAGAAAATAATCAATGACCAGAAACAGAACAAAACTCAACCCTGTCACCATTATCATGCTGAACCGGAAATATACCTTTTTAAGCGCTTGTACGATGTATTTCATATATGAATTGAATTATTAATTATTTGTTGCTTTTGATTTTTTTCCACAACAACACCGTCAGCAAAACCAGATCAATAACTAAGAAAACCGGTAAAGCCCAAGAAATTGCACCTCCGACAATGCTCCCCACCCCGGTGTTTGCCCAGTTTCCACCCATCATACCGTATCGGTTGCCGTATCCCATCATGCCGAATCCGTTTCCCCACTGTCCGAGGTTATTTGAATAGCTTCCCGTCGATTCACAACCGCTTCCCCGTTCTCCCCAGTCAATATGCATTTGCGTATCACCCTGATCACCCATCATCTGTTGGATTCTCTGATCCCAGACAACATGATTTTCCGTACTGCCTGCAGCCTGACCCATAAAATATTCACCGAGCTTTTCGTAATCGTCGTTTGTGAGTTTCTGGCACGTGATTGTTCCGTTTTTCAGCTTTTGATAAACCGCCGATCCCTGGTTTTGCATGTTCTCCTCCTCCTTGATATCGCTTTGGGAAGGTGCGCCCTGGTTTTGAGAACCCCACCCAATCATCTGGGCATGTGCGGGCAACACAACTAACAATACCGCAAGAAAAACCATAACACCCGTAAGCATTGACTTTTTCATATATTTATTAAATTTATAATCTATAACTTTTCCGTATCAGATAGATAAAGACTGCGACAATCGTAATAAATGTCACAAGATCGATAACCGGATTCCGGAAATACTTGGCGATGTTGAAGACAATCATTCTCAATGAAGTACTGTACCCGTCCATCTGGCCCATTTGCAATTTATTCATTGCTGCGAAAATAATAATCAGAATGCCGGACAGAATAAATATTCCGGCACCGAGATATTTGAAGACCGTATATACACGTTGCCTTCGGTTTCCCGATAATACTCTTGTTGCTTTTGCATATCCCAGAGACATCAGAAACAAAGGAAACACGATTCCCAATACGTAAGCTCCGGAAACAATTATCGCCTGAAACAGCGTCGGCGAAAGAGTCGTCAAGGTCACTGCCGCAAAAAGTACCGGCGCGCAACATGATGAAGTCAATCCCGACACAATTCCCAGTCCGAACACGGATCCCGCATTGATTTTATTCCCCAACTGCTTCCTCTGTCTCAAGGAACTGAAAACCGAAAACTGAAAATTTAAAATTGGTTTAATGGTCATTATTCCCATGAATACGAGAAACACCCCTCCGAGATAATACACTTGCCTATGAAATGCGTCAAAGAAAAATACCAGCACCCTGAACCCCAGGGCAACCGGAATAAGGATGGAAGACAACCCCAACGCGAAAATGACTGTGTATACCATCACCTTTTTTCCTTCCTTAAACACGGTTCCCAGATATGAAGGGAACAGAAACGTGACGCAACATGGCGCGAATAACGCCAAAACTCCCGCAAGAAACGAAGCGGTAAGCGAAATACCGAATATAAAATTATTTGTCATATCGGTCCAAAATGAGGACAGACCTTTTTTAGGTCTGTCCTTTTATTGCCTTTTATTGCACATGGGCGGTAACTTTAAATACCAGCTTCGGATGTGAGGGGTCATTTGTCCCTACATATACTTCCCGTTCAACCGCACCGTATACCGGCATTAAATAGGGCCTGTAGATCACTTTTACTGTTGCTTTTTGTCCGGATGCGATGCTCGCCACATAATCGCTTGTCGAATGCATGCCGAACTCTTCGCTTGACTTGCCGTTCACGGTAATCTGACCGAATGTACACATACAGCTCGACGTGATATCAAAAAGCTGAAGCGGTTTGCTGCCTTTGTTGGTTACCGTAAATGTCGCGTCTTTTTCCTGGGATACTTTCATGGTTCCCAGATCTTGTGAGGTCGATGCGGCTTCAACAATCGGCTTCTGAGTGTCTTTAGCGGTGTAGGATAAAATCCGAACCTGCTGGGTATTGCCGCCTGCCAACAATACATATGATCCGATGATTAATACTGCCGTCGCCAATATTCCGCCGATTATCCATTTGGTATTCATACGATTTGTTCTTTATTATTTACGCTTAAAAACTTCAATAATCTCCCTCACTTTTTCTTCCACATTCTGATCCGTAATAATAGCCTCCTTGACGCAGGTTTTCAGATGGTTTTCCAGGACCAGTTCGTCAACCTTTCTGAGAGCGGCTTGAACGGCCTGGGACTGTTGTGTGATATTCAGACAATACTCCCCTTTTTCCACCATCCGGATGACTTTTTCGAGATGACCGTGGGCAATTTTCAACCGGTGAAGCAAATCGTCCTTCGATGACTTATTGATTTTCATATTTTGGAAATTGAAAATTAGTAACGGTAAATTGGGCTTTAATCCTATCCTCCCCCATAGGATATATGGTAACGAAGAATTTTTCCGTTGTCAAGAGATATGGATCGTAATCAATAATGATTCGATAAATGAAGGCTTATGTTCTTCTGTAAGATCGTGACGGAGGTCGAATCAATCCGAGCATTGCGGTTCCTATCCTTGCACATGCACTCTCTACCCTATCGAAAACTCTGTTGATTGCGTCCAAGACCGGATCGTGTTCATATCTCACCAAAGGTTCTGCGGAATATTTCAACGAAGAATTAGCCGAAAACACGGGGCTTGATGTAACCGAACTCATAAATCCGGTTTGCGCCAAACTCACTATTGCAGAGGCTGAATTATGGCGACCATATCTCTCATCTGTTCCCACAAGCCACAGATCTGCCAATGACATGGATCCGGAACCTATTCTCGCACGCGCGCTATTAATTCTGCTCCTTGCGTCTATCTCAGCAAGTTCCTGTACTGTAAAAACTCTATGACTTGTATCTTTAAACATATGTATATTATAGGATAAAAATGTTTCCTGTCAAGAGAAACCCGGAATACTTTCCAATCTGGCGGCTTTTTCAAACGCGCGTGCAAGGCTTCTTCCGCAAGCATCCGGAATCCCGCCTGCAAAAATGTGCCGCAAATCCCCTATTCCAGATTCTATAAAGCCTCCAGAATACATGGACCCAAGCCGTCTTCCGGTCAAAATAGCTGCTTCAAATTCATCTTTTAATTCTTGGAGCTCCTGAGCTTGTTGTTCGCTGGGCTCTTCATAAGACTTTACTTTGTTTTCATGTTCAAATTTAGGAATCAATGTATATCCCTTATCGTCAGTTCTATAAATACGAACAGCCGATTTCCTGGCAGCATCTGCCATACGAATTGTCTGCTGAAGCATCGCTTGAGCTACCGGATCCTTTTCTAATCTGCCTAATGCTTTCTGCAGCCAACGAAATTCTTCATCAAAATCTATTTGAATCATTTCCGGGTCTTTTATTGACAAAAAGCGTTTTAATAATTGTAAATGTTTTTCCAGAAAAGGATCTCTTAACCTGGAAGATGTTTCTTCCAGTGCAACGAGCGAGTCATAAATAATGTTTGTTCTATTTGACAAATATTTTACATTATCGTTTGTCGATGAATTCATGCTAAAAAACTTTGCGAGCATTTTGGTAAGCAAGGGTCTTGACAACTGGACCGCTTGTTTGACGTATATTAATTTAAGCAGGTACTTGAGGGTTATATGATTTGAAAAACCGGTGGCGTGCATGAGTTCTTGCGCAATTCCTATCGTGCATAAGGCTGAAAAACCGGGGATAACTTCATCAATCAGCTGTTCTTCCAGCCCGTTGGAAATCGAATCCAAAATTCCTTTTGACGCCTCTTTCTGCGATTTACTAATGCGTTCAAGCCCGCCAAGCGCCGTCAAAAAATCTCCATCTTGCAACAGCTGGTTTTTGTGACATACCGCAATAATCTCTTCAATTCTGTGTTTATCACCCTGATCCGCCAATTCCCATGCCCTTTTCGCCAACGTATACATGCGATCGGCTTCGTGCGGAATGGCCAGAAGTGCGGCAAAATACGACGATCCGCTTCCCCCTTCAACCAATATTTTTAATGCTTGTCCTCTTGCATAGGAATTTATTTCCATCCTGCCCGGGTTGTGTATATTTCCGCTTGATTCATATATTCTTTTTTTAATCTCAGCGGGAATACCTGCTCCTAAATACATAGCACGACCGTCCCTTATCCCTTCAAATAACCCGCTTAAATAATCGCCGTGCCTGTTTGAAATCTCAACTTCCGCCTCTTGACTGTCAGCACGGTCGAGTCCGTCAATTTCTTCACAGAGAAGTTGAAAATATATTTCCTTATGTTTTGAATCAACGGATCGATTTAACACTGTTTCTCGTCTATACGACAGGTCTTGCGTTCCCCCAAGCTTCACAGGCTGATCCTGGAGAAAATTGAGAACCGAAACTTTGCTGTATACTCGATGCATTTGGCTAAATGCTTTTCCACGCTTCACCGTATCTTCCGAAGTAAGATCATGACTCACTATTCTTAAGTCATGCTCCCCTTTTTGATTTTCTAATTCTTGGAGGTATTTTTCTTCCGCAGTTAGCCAAATTTCACGGACTCTCTGTCTCCCGTATACATGCTGAGAATCCAAAAGAATGGCGGCCGCACGCAGATTAACACCTTTCCACATGGTTTTCCACAATGCCTCTTCTGTTGGACGACTCGCGAGATCAAGTAATGCAGGAACAAGAGTTGCGGCGGAATCTTCCAATTCCTTAACAAGGGTTTCCCTTGGAGACATCACGCTTTTATCATTAAGCATGAATTATATTATAGGTTATATTCTTCAGAAGTCAAGTTATGAAGACCAATTTCGTTATTTTTCCACTCCGTAGAACTTCACCCTGTCTCCTCTGAACATGAGATCAATTTCACCCGTGGGACCGTTTCTGTGTTTTGCGATATAAAGCTTAACCAATCTTTTGCTCTGATCCAAAAGATCTTCGCTCTCATCCTCAAGATACAGAAACATTACCACGTCCGCATCCTGTTCGATCGATCCGCTCTCCCGCAGGTCGGAAAGCTGCGGTTTCTTTGTACCCCTTTGCTCCACCGCACGTGAAAGCTGGGAAATTGCCAACACCGGAATCTGCAATTCACGCGCAAGATTTTTCAATCCCTGTGAAATCACGGAAACTTCCTGGACTCTCGAGTCGAACATCCTTCCCCCGTTGGCCAGTTGCAGGTAATCCACAATCACGAACCGTATGTTTTTTTCCACCTTGAGTTTCCTCGCTTTGGTTCTCATTTCCAAAATTGAGGCACCCGGCGTATCGTCGATATATATCGGAGCTTCGGAAAGTTCACCCATTGCCTCGGTAAGCTTTTTATAGTCGTCATCCGAGAGTTTCCCCGTCTTCAGTCTCCATGCATCAATATCCGCCTGACCGACCAATAACCGATCTACTAATTCCTCCTTACTCATCTCGAGTGAGAAAAATCCTACCGGAACTTTATCTTTGATTGCGATGTTTAACGCGATATTAAGACCTAGGGTGGTTTTTCCTATTCCCGGTCGTGCAGCAAGAATGAGAAGATTCGAATTCTGCATTCCTGCCAGTTTGTTATCCAAATCCGTATATCCCGTGGGAATTCCCCTGAAAGCCGAACCCTTTTTTACAAATTCCTCAAGCCTTTCGAAGCTTTCGGCCAAAACTTCCTTCAGTTCGATAAAGTCCTGGTGCAGATTTTCCTGAGCAAGACCAAAGATTTCTACTTCGGCCTGGTCTAATAATTTCTTTACGTCACCTTTTTCGTCAAAGGACTTTTCCACCATGCGCGACGAAAGCTCGATCAGTTTGCGTTTCGCGTAATGATCCTTGACAATTCTTCCGTAATGTTCAACGTATGCGGATGTAGGAACGGTATTGATCAATTCGGATAGATATTTTTTTCCTCCGATTTTTTTAATCTGACCTTCACGCTTGAGTTCGTCCTGTATCGTCACCAGATCAATCGGCTGCTGCTTCTCAAACAGAACGATCATCGCGGAGTAAATAATCTGATGTTCGGGAAGGTAAAAGTGTTCTGCGCGCAGAAATTCTGCAACAAGATTCATAGCGGAAGAATCAATAAGTATTGCGCCTAAAACCGATTTTTCGGCCTCAATATCATGCGGAGGAACCTTATACGCTTCCGAAGATGTAGGCATAAGTTAGCTGCTAATATCCATTAACACGACTTTCATTTCTTCTCCAAGCTCTTCCCTTTTAATGACAAGCTTTTGAACCGGCTGCAATCCCTCGGCGCCCATACCCGACAAAAAATCCTTAACCGGTGCGAGTACACCGAATTGTTTCGGATTAAGTTTAGGCTGGTTATAATGCATGGGAATTACGATCGACGGCTCGATTTTCTTTACCACCTCAACCGCTTCATTCGCGTCAATCGTATAATATCCTCCGACCGGGATCATAAGTACATGTACTTCACCCAGAGAATCGATAAACGAATCGTCGGGAACCAATCCGAGATCGCCGCAATGAAGCACGGAAAGCCCTTCCGCTTCGATTTTAAATAACGTATTCTCTCCTCTATCCGCTCCTTTGTTTTTATCATGATAGCTTTTATACCCAAAAATTCTGAATCCGCTTTTTTCATATTCGCCCGGCATATCGACAACCAAAGGATTTCCGTCCACTTCACTTTTTTTGTTATGATCGGCATGTTGGTGCGATACCGTAACCACGTTTGCATCTGTTTTCGGAAATTTCATTCCCAAAAGTACCTGGTCATAAGGGTCGGTAACCAGCTTTGCATCCATTCTTCCGTTTGAGGGGTCTTTTGATTTAATTAAAAAAGAAGCATGACCGAGGTATTTTATTTCCATAGTGCTAAAAGAATATCAGAACATCCCCTATAATTCAATCACAAAACGCATCATTTACACAAGGCTTGTTTGAGTTTATCCTGTTCGTTTTGGGGAAGTTTTTCGATCTGATTCTTAATCGTACTGGCCGTTGTGTCGACAAACAAGTTTGAAACCGTATCGGCGGATTGTGACGCGAGTGCGGATACCGCCGAAGTCACCTGATCCAACGCGGAATTTCCCGTATCCTGCGCGAGTTGAAGAGAATGATCCAGTATATTCTGAGAAGTGTCCTGTACCGTGGTTTTCAATTCCGGAATACTTGTGTCATATATTGATTTTTCCGTACCCAAAACATTGTTTGAGCTATTAGAGGGCTGTTTTTGCACGAAATGGAATACGACCGCGCCCGATAAAAGTAAAGTAAGAAGGACGAGTTTCGGAATAAAGCTTGCCTTGCCTTTTTTGGGTTTATCCAGGGGTTTTATCATAGATCTATGTTACAATAATCATAACAAAAACTGGTGACTGTAGCTCAACGGTAGAGCGTCGCCCTGTGGAGGCGAATGTTGCGGGTTCAAATCCCGTCAGTCACCCATTCGACAAGCTCAGGGTTTACCATTGTATATATTCTATGGAATGGTATGTCTACATTCTTCTTTGCGATGATAAAACTTTTTATGTTGGAATTACTTCAAATATTGAAAATAGGCTTTCTTCACATAAATCTGGTTACAACATCGGAACGAAAAAGTTTTATCATATAAAATTAGTCTATACAGAAAAATATTCTATTAGGAAATCTGCGGAAAAGCGTGAAAATCAGATTAAAGGTTGGAGTCACGCAAAGAAGAAAGCATTAATTGAAGGTAACATTCAACTACTTAAACAACTAAGTAAATCCTGAGATTGTCGGATATGTGTATTTAGGTAAATGGTGAGCCTGTCGAACCATCCCGTCAGTCACCCATAAGTAGATTTAGACTATTAGGACAATCCATAATATTTCTATTTGTTTATTTGGTTTAAAGTATTTTCGTTAACCTCTAATAAAGAAGAAATAACGACATCTGCAATTCCTAATCTTTTATCTCCAATGGTTTCTTCAGGAGGAACAGCAATACATTTCATTTTCGCAGCTTTCGCAGCAATTATCCCGTTTATTGAATCTTCAACTGCGACACAGAATTGGGGCATTACATTAAGTTCCTTTGCAGTATTTATGTATACTGCTGGGTGTGGTTTACCATATTCTTCAAATTCAGCAGAACGAATGACTTCAAAATATTGTTTAATTTCCAGTTTTTCCAGTACCGTATTAATCATCTCCAATGTAACAACAGATGCTAGAGCAAGCCGCAAGTTATTTTTTTTAATGGAATCAAGTGCTTCGGTAACTCCCAATTTAGCCTTTCCTTCTTTTTTAATTAGTTGAAGTACTTGGTTGGACATTTGATCAATCACTTGTTTTTTACTTGGTCCTTTCCAAGGATATTGTTTATATAAACTATCTACAATTTCATCTATTCTTATTCCCATTGTTTGCCGTAAAAGGTCATCAGTAACATTTATTCCCACTGATCCAAAAACAGTTTTTTTTGCCTCTCTCCATAATGGTTCAGTATCAATCAATACTCCATCCATATCGAAAATCACAGCGCTTATCATATATTCATTATACTAAGTCGGGTTCGAAGTTGTGTCGCCCAGTCACCCCAGCAAAATCGGAGCTTCAGGACAGTCTACATATTTGCATTTAGTTGTCTTCTCTTGCAAACGGTGTTATAATCCAATCATATGAAAAAAGCAAAAGTCCGGTTTGCCCTCCCAGTTTCAATTCTTCGAGAAAACGATAGCTTTATTGCTTATACTCCTGCTTTGGATTTATCTACTGTCGGAGGTACTTTTGAAGAAGCTAAAAAAAGATTTGAAGAAGCTGTTCAACTTTATTTTGAAGAACTTATTGATGAAGGAAAATTAGATAAGGCGCTAACGGAATTGGGATGGCATAAACAAGCAAATATGTACTCTCCTCCCATAGTTGTTTCTCACATGACGGAAAACTTCACAATACCCATTACCTGCTAAGATTATGCCTCAACTCAGTACAATTCACTGGAAAGAATTTGAGAAATTCCTATTGTATATAGGTTGTAAGTTCAAAAGGCAAAAAGGTGATCATAGAATCTATTGGAGGGTTGGATTAAACAGACCAATAGTATTACCAACATACAAAAATCTTCCTATATTTATTATTCGTAATAACTTAAGAACCTTAAATATGACTGTTGATGAGTACCTGGAGGTCTTAAAAAAGATGTAAGGTCTCGGTTCTAACGGCGTCTATCCAATCACCCAAAAAAAGATTAAAAACTTAAGAAATTTCCAGAATGCTGTTTTATGTCTTTGAGTGTTGAATAAGCATCTCGGGAACATTTCTTACCAATGTCCTCAAATTACCAGGAGCGCCTGTATAAGCTGTATGCATAATCATAGCTGGTTTTCCTAAATCAGGTAGTGCTTGATCAATGGTGTGCCAATGTTGTTTAATTTTCTCTGGGTCTCCCGAGGTTTCAACAAAACTGATAGCCCATTGACAATAGGGTCCGTTGGCTTCCCCAAACCAATGAGTTCCAGTATCTGTATTATCTTTCGTAACATATGCCATGGTTAAAATTCCGGTTTCCTTTGACAGACCCCAAATCTTTCGGAGGGTATTTTCTGTTGGCCTCTCTCCGTCTCTTGATATAAATAAAATTGCGTGAAGACCATTATTTCCCGCCACCATGTCAAAACCGGAAGAATAAGGATTATAGCCTTTACGAAGGACCGATAACACGCAATCTCGAACCTCTGGTTCAAGTTCTTCTTTCCTTATGCCCAATAGATATTCTTCCGGAGTAACGGGTGGTTCTTTCCCTTGTTTTTCCTGTTGTCTAATCGCGCCAATGTCTTGAAAACTCTGGGCATGCGATCTTCTTCGAGCCTCAGTGCAACTGCCAATTATCCAATGTTTTTCAACAAGATCCTGGATGCGCTGTTCATTCTCTTCCTTTATATCTAATATAGGACTTACGTTTAATGGGATTTGTTTGTTATCGTAAGATTCTGGTGGTTGTATACCTATCGGAATTGGATCTCCATCGTCCATGATTTAATAATATACTAAATTAGATTTTTCTGGTTCTAATCACGTTATCCAGTCACTCCAGAATTTATTTTAGAGCTTTAAGAAATTCTATATCATCAAAAGTACATTGGTCAACTTTATTGGTCCTAAAACTTCGATATGTTTCTAGTTGTTCTTGCAAAGATTTTTTATAAATATGACCGTGAACTAAAATATTATTAGGTGCAATTACCAAAAAGAAATAATTTAGGTTCAAACGGTGTCTATACGATTCCCGTAATTGCATTACAGGAAAAGCTCCCGCTTTTCCGGAGTTCCTGGACAAACTATAATTCACGTTTCAGTTTTCTTGCAAAAGGTTTTCTTTCCTTCGGACTCGTCGGTCTTTTTTTTAACATATTCGAATATAAATTGTCGCCGGGATATCTTGGAAAAATATGCTGGTGATAATGGAACGCGTGTTGTCCTCCAACGGGTTCGTTATTCTGCAGTAGCGTTATCCCCTGACATTTGTACGCTTTTTTCATAGCAACCGCTATCTTCTTGGATGCGTTATAAATTTCTACAGAAACATCTGCAGGCAAGTCAAATATGTTTTCATAATGTGTGTTTGGAACCACTATCGCATGTCCGGAGTTATTCCCGATAAAAAACGAGTTAATAAATACAGTAATGGTATTATTTTTATATACCATGTCGTCATTTCTTAGCATTGTATCCTTGCTTTCTACTCCTTTCACACCCAGACAAATCGGACAAATATAATTTTTCGGAGCATGACTGAACATACAGAAATTATAGCATCCGGATCTTTGTGGTTCGATTATATTCATAATAAATTTGTCAAATCGCCCAAAAAAAGCGTACTCCGATAAGATCTGTTACTCTTTGCTAGAATAAAGAGTGCGAAAATACAAAGCCATTGTTTCAGATATCGACGGAACCCTTACGCCCATATCCCCTTCCGCCCTTCCATCCGGAAAAACCGCTGAAGCACTTCAAAAATCTGCTCAAAAAGGAATCATTTTTAGTTTGGCTACAGGACGCCCTTTTTATCTCATCGAATACCTGATTACTCATTTACATTTAAAGGGCCCGATGATTACGGATAACGGAGCGGCAATAATCGAATCCGAAACAAAAAAAGTCTTGTGGGAAGCCGTACTTCCGCATAAAACCGCATACTATCTCATCAAATTAACTAAAAAATACAGCCTGAAAAGATTGTCCTGCGATACACTCAATATTCAAAATCCTGAAAATATTCCCGATAATATAACAATAAGAAAATTTTCTGTCCACGACATCGCAGATCAAGAGGCGGACAAGCTTATCAAAAAAGTAGAAATTGATCTCAAAGATTTAGCCATTACCAAAGCCGCTTCGTATAAAAGTGCAAGACTCACGGATGTTTATTTTTCTCACGCGGAGGCAACCAAACAATATGCGATTGCACAATACGCCCGATTGCTCGGAATAACAACACGGGAGATAATCGGAATCGGCGACGGCTATAACGATTTTCCATTACTGATGGCATGTGGATTTAAAATCGCGATGGGAAATGCCGTGAAAGAACTCAAAGATATTGCCGATTACGTCGCTCCTTCCGTAGAGAATGACGGAATAGCCGATGTTATTGAGAGATTCACATAAATGCAGATTAAGAAGTATTAAGATACTACGGTAAACTCACTCACATGGCTTCTGACCACATTCAGATCTTGCATACAACTTAACCATCCTCCGATTTCGGCTATATTGTTCATTCTCGTCGCCGGCTGAAGATCATTCCTCATCAGGTACGCGTCAATTTGTGCGATTAGAGTATCTGCGGTATAGATATCACTTGCCAACGCGGTACGAAAACAGCGCCGGAATTCCTCCAGTGTAGAATCCTGCGTGGCAAAATCATGCAATTCTTTTCCCAATTCTCCGAATTGATCGGCATGAGTAAGTATAACCGCAAGACCAAACGCTCTTGCACCCGGAAGATATTCCGGATCCAATCTTGCCCTATGATATAGGATATCTAACGGTTGTGCATATGCCAAAACTATCCGTCCAAATTCCACGGCCGGTAATGCTCGGTATAGTCTTTCTATTGCGTTATGCGTCGGAACGCCAATTTGATTAATCAGGGTTTCGTCGGTCCATTCAGTATTCCTTTCGCGGTTTAGACGGTACAGCAACGCACACGATTCTATAGGCAGATGCATGAAGCTGAAACCTCTCTCGCGCATTTCCATCATTCGCCTTACCATATAGCAGTTATTATATCATATATCATTTGTTTACTTTGTCATGTCGGTCTGTTTTTGCAAAGCATTAATTAAATCAAGTAACATCATATTTCCGAACGCCACTAATACCTTTCCGTATCTGGTGCGTCTTTCGGGCTTTTCTATCATAAGCCTCATCATCCAGCCTAAACCGTGATTTCGAAATATTTTTGAAGGCACCTTTTTTGTTCCGCTCCACACGTCAACGGTTTGCCCGAAATTACCTACAATTTTTACTCTTGCTCCAGTTTCGATTAACCATTTATCAATCCATTTTTCTGCCTCTATTTCATTACCCGCCATTACAGCAAAATCAGGGCTATTTTATCCAGTGTTTCCGCAACATATTGTGAATCGTCAGGGTTGGAAAATAAATATTCACCTGGAATATCAACTATATTTATTCTTGAATCTTCCCGTTTTATAACTTCTATTGATCTTCTTCTGTTGAATTCCGACGCTCCAAAAACAGCAACGGTTTTTCCCAGTTCGGCACATGCGGTAAGACAATCTCTCGCTAATTGTCCACCGGGTGTGTTTACCAAATTGGGAGGATGAATACGAGAATATAAAAAGAGCCCTGTAGACTCGGGAATCACTAAAACCGCTTTGTGTAAAATATTGCGAAAATCTTCGTGTTTTCTTGTCTCAATATACTTCGCAATTCCGAGCGTAACAATATGATTTCCATAAGTGGTGTTCTGAAGAATTCTGCCCAGATTGGAGATAGCCGCTGAAGAATCAAGATTATCTACAGGTACTGAATTATGGAATGTTCTTTCAACCATGGAACAACATTATAGCATGTTAATGCTCCAGAATAATCATGCTATCTTTTCGGCATACAAAACCGGGTTCTACACTGTAAAATCATCTTTCGTATGAATATTCTAGGTAGATTTCGCGTAATCCTTCCGCGTCGGCAATCTTACTCCGTGTGCCCAGAACCGTTGAGAAATATCCGCTTCAATGATGGATTTCAGAGCTCCGTAATAGTCCGGAACCTCCAAAACTGTAGGACTTTCCTTTTCGAACAGCTCGGCTCCATCATGCGTTTCCATCCGCGGCAACCACAATGTTGTCGTTGTATCGGCGATATCTATTATTTTCATTTCGCCAAGACGCAAACCTTTTGTTGACTCCTCAAATAGCGAAAGAAGATGTGAAGGAACCAAAACGTAGCGGAAAACTTCCGGAAGAACGGGCGATTCAACAGGAAACTCCAGTTTATCACGCATTCCGGCCTGTGTCCGTGTGACTTTTTCGAATGGGACAACAACCACAAATGAACTTCCTATTCTCTCTTCCAATGTTGCCGCATCTAACCGGGCAAGAATATCTTCAT
>JBJKRW010000007.1:0-9123 GCA_046704445.1 Microgenomates group bacterium | reverse complement strand
AAGTAAGTACAATACAAGGTTTAAGAACAAATAAGTTAAAATATATTAGTAAGAGCCACTTTAACATATTTTTTATGAATATAGTCTATATGGGACTTATTGAAAAGTTTGGATTGTCGGTTGTTGGACATTTTAAGCCAATCGTAGAGCCTGATTTGTTTCAAAGAGTATACGATAAGATTTTTAATTCAGGTAAAAAAATACCTATTTACAGAAAAGACAATGAAGATTTTCCACTTAGAGGTTTAGTAATATGTAGTGATTGTGGTCACCAACTGACCGCAAGTTGGTCTAGAGGAAACGGCGGTAGATACGCAAAGTATCGCTGTATGTACTGCCCAAGAAAAAACTACAATAGAGACGATGATAAGAAAGGTAATGAAGGTATCGAAACTAAGTTTATCAAATTGCTGAAGAACTTTACCTATAAAAAAGACTTAAAAGAAGCGTTAATGAAAGCGATTGAGGCTAATTTAGAACACAGGAACGAAGTTAATAAAAAACGAATTGATTCAGTAAATAAACAGATTATGCAATTAAAAGCTGAAGAGAGGCGTATAGTGGAAAAAAACTTCAAGGGTGTTCTAAGCGATTCATTAGCAAAAGAAATGCTTGATGAAAATGCTCAAAAAGTGTCAGAACTAACTTTGGAACTACATAGCTATAACAATATAAAGGAAGATGTATTAAAAGTTGCTAGGCACAGTATAGAAATACTTGAAGACATAGGTAACGTATGGTTAAAAATAAACTTGGATACCAAAAAAAGGTTCCAAAAGTTCTTATTTCCTGAAGGGTTGCCATTTAATGGTCAAAAGTTTAGAACCTCACGATTAGCTTACTGTATCGAGCCTAAATGGACATACACATCTCAAATGTCCCGTTTGGTGACCCCACGGGGATTCGAACCCCGGTCGAGAGGCTGAAAACCTCTTGTCCTAGGCCACTAGACGATGGGGCCAACCGTGTCAATTCTATCATACACTGCATTGGCAATCAATTTGCCTAACAGAACGAAACCGTTTTTATTTGACTTTCTTCCTCAGCTCCTCGAGAACATCCTTTGCAATTTCTTTCCCTCCTAAACCAAACGCCAAGCCTCCCGCAAGCGCAATCATCGCAACAATACCGGTAAACAGAATGCGGATTAGATCCTGCGCTACTCCAAGTTGATTGAGGGTTATAAGTATGGCGAAAAACAGGATGATCCATTTCGTGAATACCGATAAAGTTTTGGCCGAAGTTACGCCTATGGATCCCACGCTCTGAGCTACCACCGCAGATCCCAAATTGGAGGATATTATGCCAACAAAGATTATTATGACGGCTACAATTACGTTTGGTAAATATAGTAAAAACTGGTTAATTACTACCGTAGCTCGAGATAAACCCCATACCTCAAGGGTAGGAATTAGAAACAGGACAATCGTCGTCCACTTCAAAATCTCCGTAATAATTTCTTCCCACAACCGTACCTCTTTTTTTTCCATCAATTTTGTTTTCTGCAGCAGGCCGTCAACTCTTAAAAAAGACAATACGGATAATAAAATCTGCTTAAGCAATCCTCCGATCAGCAATCCTATGATAAAGATTAAAAGTCCGCCGAAAAAATTTGGAAGATAATCAAAAAATCTTCTAATAAAATCGGTAACTATTACGTTTGTTATCTGAACCATTTTTTTCACCCCCTTTCCTAAATTTAAATATCATTAAAATACAATACGATTTTTTTATCGTCGCCATTGATTAATATCGATATAACTCCCAATACCAGTGTATATTTTTCATAATTGTTTTGCAATACAAAAGTCTCGGCACAATGCGTCATTTTGTCAAGTTTTCGGGTATTTACCGCCTCAATAGGGAACCCGTATTTGTCGGAAGTCCTTGTTTTAACTTCGAAGAAAAAAAGCGAGGATTTCTTTTTTGCAACAATATCTATTTCTCCGTATCTGCTTCGATAATTTTGTGCGACAATACTATAACCGTTTTCTGCAAGATAGTGTATCGCGGTGTTTTCACCCCACAAACCGACTGAACGGTTGTGCGACATTATTTTTTTGTTGATTTACTTTTGGATTTGGTTTTTACCCTGTAAAGCTTATGTCGGAGTTTTTGGTCGGAAAGACTACTTAAAAAGTAAAGTTTAGCTTTCCTGTAGTTTGATTTCTTTACCAAAGAAATGCTTGCGATATATGGTGAATTCAAAGGTATTATTCTCTCAACTCCAACTCCAGAACGAGTCATTTTACGGATTGTAACCATTTTAGTATCACTACTTGACCCTTTAATTTTAAGGAGAATTCCTTTAAATAGTTGTTGTCTTTCCTTGTCGCCTTCCTTAATTTTGTAGCTTACGCTTACCGTATCTCCTATCTGGAATTGTGATTTATTAAATAAAAACGAATTAGCCATGTTATATTGTAACAAGTAACCGGTATATTTACAAGCTAACCCTTTTTGTTTTGTTTTTTTGACAGGCCTCAATAAACGATAAAAATACCGGATGAGGATTTAAAGGTCTGCTTTTGTACTCCGGATGACCCTGAGTGCCCAGATAAAAAGGGTGGTCTTGCTTTGGAAGCTCAACGATTTCTGCGAGATGTTCTATCTCTGAATAAGCGCTTATTATTAATCCCGCTCGATCAAACTCTTTGATAAATCTATTATTGAACTCCCATCTGTGTCTATGGCGTTCCGAGGTTGTTCTTTTGGATTTTGAAATCCAGGAGTCGTAGGTATCATAAATTTCGTATGCGAGAGTATCGGGTTTAACGGTTGCATTCCAAGCACCCAGCCTCATCGTACCACCATACGCTCTTCTTCTCATATATTTTTCCTGAGCAGGCATAAGATGAATTACGGGGTGTTTTGTTTTCTTGTTATTTTCAGTGGTATCCGCGTCTTTCCAACCAAGGACGTTTCTTGCGAAGGCTACAACCGCCAGCTGCATACCATAGCATAAACCCAAATAGGGAATTTTGTTCTCGCGTGCATAATTGGCCGCCGCAATCATTCCCTCCGACCCTCTGATACCCCATCCGATCGGGACAATAATACCGTCCGTCTTGCCGAGCAGTTCATACAGTGCTTCGTTTTTGTTGTTTTTTTCGCTTTTAATGTACGATTCTATTTTTTCCGCATCTAACCAATGTGTGTTTACTTTCACATTTTTTTGCCATGACGCGTGGTCAATCGCATCGAATAAAGCAGCATATGAGTCCCTTAGTTGATAATCACCTGTGCCGAAATATTTACCCACGATACTTAAATTAATAGGACTGCCTGAAGGCTTTTTGGTTACCCTTAAAAAAAGCTTCTCCCATTCGGCAAGATGCGCCTTCCGAACGGGTAAATGAAGCTTTTTCAGTATCTTTGTTTCCAAATCCTGTTCATGCAATATCAAGGGTATTTCATATACGGTTTTTGCATCGGGGTTGGAGATTATATCGTCTGGATGTATATTGCAGAACAACGCAAAACGGTCACGTCTTCTCTTGTCTATGAATTGCTCCGACCTTGCGATAATAAAATCCGGCTGGATACCCATAGAATTTAATGTTCGTATAGAAAGCTGAGTAGGTTTGGTTTTGGGTTCGCCAAGATGTTTAGGAGTGGGTACGTAACTGACATGAATATGAATGACGTCTCCGGGATATTTGAGAGTCAGCATTCGGGACGCTTCGTAATAAAAAACGTTCTGATATTCGCCTGCGGTTCCGCCGAGCTCGATAGTCACGATATCGGCTTTCCGTTTTGAAGCCACGTTTTTAATTCTTTTCACGATTTCGTCGGTTATATACGGTATTGCCTCGACGTCTTCGCCCATATACTCAAACCTTCTCTCCCTGTCTATTACGGTCCTATAAATTTGTCCCATGGTAACAAAGTTCTCTTTCCCCATGTCTTCACTCAGATATTTTTCATATGTTCCGATATCCATATCAGCCTCTGTTCCGTCTTCGCAAAGAAAAGGGTCTCCATGTTCGATGGGATTTATCGTGCCCGCATCTATATTCAAATAGTTTTCAAATTTTATAGGAGCTACCCTATACCCTGCAGATTTCAGAAGAAGAGCTACGGAAGCTGCAGTTGTACCTTTTCCAATTCCGGATATGACGCCTCCTGAAATAAAGATGTATTTGAGCGGCATACATAATATTACAATATCCTCAAAAAAATTCAATCATATCTTTACAGGTTGAGAGTAATTGCAGTATCAGTATGACTATTCCTTTGAAGAAATCTGCGCCATTGTCCAGGCAGAAAATTTACATTTCGGGTAATTGTTACAGCCGTAAAATCTCTTATGTGACTTTGTAAATCTCACTACAATATCTCCTTCACATAAAGGACATTTTTTTCCTTTCACCGTTCTCAAAAGAGATTTGGTGAATTTGCACGTAGGATAATTGCTGCATGCGAGAAATTTACCGAAACGCGAATATCGTACGGTAAGCTTTGAACCGCATTTAGGACAATCTTCGTTTATTTCTTCTTCAACGTTAATAATTGAAGTGTCTTTTTTTCTTTCCGCAAGTTCCTTTTGAAATCTATCGTTAAAAGATTGTAATACCGATATAAAATCTTCCTGGTCATCGGCAATCCGGTCAAGATTATCTTCCATTTGAACAGTAAAATTTAAATTAAAAAGGTCCTCAAAGGACTTAGATAAATAGTCCGATATCGCAAAACCGAGTTTCGTCGGCTTCAAATATCTCATTTCTTTATCGACATAAAATTTCATCTGTATTAATGAAAGAATAGGAGCATAGGTTGATGGCCTTCCTATTCCTTTTTCTTCAAGTATTTTAATCAAAGACGCTTCGTTATATCTGGGAGGGTGTTTTGTCTGTGAAAATAACATATCAAGATGTTTAAGCGCAATCTTTGACCCTTTCTTATAGTCTATTATAGAAGAATGTTCCTCTACGTATTTCGGTTGAAGAATTCTTAAAAAACCGTCAAAAGTTACATGAAAAAGTGTAGCGTCAAATACATTCTTTTTTTCTCCGGAAATTTGAAGTAAATAGCTTGTTACGGAGGCTTCTTTCATCTGAGTAGCAACAGAACGGTTGAAAATAAGGGTATAAAGTTTTTGGTGGTTGACCGTAAGAGACTTTGATCTCTTTTTTTTTGTGCCCGTAATACTTTTTAGAAGCTTCGTAGGTCGAATTGCCTCATGAGCTTCCTGCGCCATACGTGATTTTGTTCTATATGCACGTGGTTTTTCCAAGGCATATTTCGAGCCGTATTCCTCTGTAATGAAATCTTTCGCGCGAAATACAAAATGTGTAGAAAGATTAAAAGAGTCCGTTCTATGGTATGTGATAAGGCCGTGCTCGTACAGATCCTGCGCGAGTTTCATGGTCATCTTTGAAGAAAAACCGAATTTATAAAATGCATCCTGTTGCAGAAGAGAGGTTGTAAACGGAGGAGGAGGAAAACGAGTAAGCTGCTGTTCCCGAATATCTTCTATTTTATAAGTATCGGTTTCAAGTTCTTGCTTGATGCATTCCGCGGATTTTTCATCAATATTCGTTTTTGTATATGTGTATTCTCCTGCAAACAACTGGATTGTCGTGCTGATTTCAACAGGATTTCCGTGATAGTGCGTTAATGCCGCGTCAAGCGTTTTAGAATCGGAATCGAAGAGTCCTTTAACCTGACAGAAATTCTCTGTCTTAAATCCTTCTATTTCTATCTCTCTCTCAACAATGAGTCTCAAGGCAATAGTTTGCACGCGCCCTGCGGAAAGCCATCTTTTGCCCATTTTTTTCCATAAAAGCGGAGAAAGTTCGTATCCTACAATACGATCCAGTATTCTTCTTGCCTGTTGGGCTTTAACAAGAGGAATACGGATAGTTTGAGGATTTTTTAGGGCGTCTTCCAAAGCCTGGGATGTGATTTCGTGAAATACAATTCTTTTCGGTTTGATTTTATCGAGATATTCGAAATACGGCCATTTTTCGTCTATAAATCCGAGAACGTACGCGGCGTGATATGAAATCGCCTCACCTTCACGGTCGGGATCCGTAGCGAAAATGATTTCCGAGTTTTGCTTGGCTAGTTTTTTAAGTTCATCGACCATTTTTTGCTTTGTACTTATTATTTGATAGTCAGGTTTAAAAGAATGTGCATAGTCTAATGCAATTTTGTCTGAAGGAAGGTCTCGGAAATGACCCATTGTGGCGAACACAAGATAATCTTTTTTGTCTTTGGAAGCCTTGAGTATTCTGTTAAATGTCCGTGCCTTTGTGGGTGATTCCACAATAATGAGTGTCATAGCGTTGTTTTGTGTACTACCTGATTATATAGTATTGCGAAGTTTAACACGGGACTCTTTTGACCATTTCAAATATGGGAGGCTCCGCGCTTTCTCTTCTTTAATAATTTCATGTCAATGAGAGAACGGCGCAACGTCATATTTGCCTGTACGCGTTCTTCCTGATTTTTAGAGCGGCTTAAGATTTTTTTAGCGTCGTCTATAGCGGTTTCTATAAGTTTTTGATCAATTTCGTCCTGATCATACGCCTTTGATACTAAAATATGAAGATCTTGCCCGTCTGTCTCCAAATAACCGCCACCTATAGCCAAAAAATCCTCAGATTGTTCGTCTTTTTTGATTTTGATTATTCCTTCTACAAGCAGTGAAAACAGACTCGTATGATGCGGGAGCACTGTTATTTCCCCTTTATAAGTAGGAACCGTAACCGAAATTACAGGTTCACTCAATACAATTTTTTTTGGCGTAATTATCTTTAAATTGATGGCGTTCACTTTTCGTTTCAATAACGATTAACGGACGGTTATTTTACTTCATCTATTGTACCAACCATATAAAACGACATTTCTGATTTACTGTCATGCTTTCCTTCAAGAATTTCCTTAAAACCTCGTACTGTATCTGCAATTGATACATACTTTCCCGCTCTGCCGGTAAAAGGTTCTGCTACGGCCATAGGTTGAGTAAGGAATCGTTGAATTTTTCGTGCACGGGTAACTGTCAATTTGTCTTCATCCGAAAGCTCCTCCATTCCGAGGATTGCGATTATATCCTGCAAATCCTTATATCTCTGCAGCGTTTTCAGTACGGCACGGGCAACATTATAGTGATCCTCTCCTACTATTTCGGGATCCAATGCTCGTGAGGATGACGTTAACGGATCAATTGCGGGATAAAGAGCCTGTTCTGCGAGAGAACGCTCAAGCGCAAGCGATGCATCGAGATGAGCGAACGTCGTAACAGGGGCCGGATCGGTATAGTCGTCTGCGGGAACATACACTGCCTGTATAGAAGTGATGGAGCCTTTAAGAGTCGACGTAATTCTCTCCTGTAAACCTGACATCTCGCTTGCCAAAGTCGGCTGATAACCCACGGCAGACGGAATTCTTCCGAGAAGCGCAGAAACTTCTGATCCAGCCTGAGCAAAACGGAATATATTATCTATGAACAAAAGAACATCCATTCCTTTTTCGTCACGGAAATATTCTGCCATTGTAACCCCGGTAAGCGCCACTCTCAACCTGTTTCCCGGAGGTTCATTCATCTGACCGAATACAAGAGCTGTCTTGTCTATGACTTTTGTTTCTTTCATTTCATTCCACAGATCGTTTCCTTCACGTGTTCTTTCTCCTACACCGGTAAAGACCGATGCTCCCTTATGGTGTTTTGCCACATTGTGGATCATTTCCTGAATAAGTACTGTTTTTCCGACTCCGGCTCCACCGAACACCGCAACTTTTCCTCCTTTGACGAATGGTGCAATAAGATCTATCACCTTAATCCCTGTTTCAAATATTCTACGTTCTACCGACTGTTCGCTTAATTTAGGTGCCGTCTGGTGAATGGATTTTTTTTGGATAGATGAAGGAAAAGGCTGCTCGTCGATCGGTTCTCCCAAAATATTGAATATCCGTCCAAGTGTCTCCTGTCCGACAGGAACCTGAATAGGTTTACCCGTATTCTTTACTTTTGTCCCTCTTTTCAAACCGTTAACGTCACCCATGGCAACTGCCCGGACAAGTCCCTCTTTAATTACCGCCTCAACCTCCAAAATCAGCGAATGAGAAGATTTATCTATAACCTGTAATGCATCGAAAATTTTGGGAGTTTGATTTTCCGGAAACTCTACATCAACAACGACGTTTCTTATGGACAGAATTTTTCCTTCTGACATAATCTGTATTTGAATTGATAAATTTTCAGGTTGCCTCTACCGACTCTTTAGCCGTCACCATATCCAGCAACTCATAAGTGATTTTCTCCTGACGAATTTTATTTCTCAATAAGGTAAGATTGTAAATGACATCTTCTGCATTATCCGTTGCGTTTTTCATCGCTATCATTCTGGCCGAATGCTCGGATGCTTCACTATTAATAATCGATCCCCTAATTTCTTCTTCAACAAAGCTTCGAAGCAAAGCATCAACAATCGTATGTGCGGAAGGCTCAACGACATATTGCTTATTTGTTTCCGGTACCTGTTCTTCAACACTTTTTGGTGAAACCGGCAATATGCTGATCCGGGTAGGCTGAAAATTAAGCGTATTGACAAACACGTTATAGATGAGATCTACCGATCCGTATACTCCTTCCAAATAGGTGTTTACCGCAGTTTGAAATATGGCCGAAACACTATCAAGCGCAGACGATGAGGAAAAATCCGCAATAATATTTCCTCCCGTCTTACTTACCAATAACGCCGCTTTGGCTCCAACGGTAATAAAATCCGTGTCTTTGAATTGCAGATTTTTAAGCGCAAAACGGAAAAGATTAAAGTGAAAAGATCCGCATAATCCCTTATTTGATGAAATTAAAATTACTAGTTTTTTATTGGAAACTGAAGGGTGGGACGACATGAGAGGAGAAATATCCTCCTCAACGGTTGAAACCAGCTTGTGAATAATCAGGTCCAGATCTTTTCTGTAGGGCTCACCCTCCTGAGCAAGTTGTTGGGCTTTTTTCATCTTAATGGCAGAAACTAGTTGCATCGCCTTAGTGATTTTTTTCACGTTTCCGACCGATTTTATTTTTTTTCTTACCTGCCTTATATTCATAATAATTTACGGTTTCGACGGAAAATATGTTGATACCGTCTGTTTCACTAATTTTTCCAGCTC
>JBJKRW010000006.1:0-4419 GCA_046704445.1 Microgenomates group bacterium | reverse complement strand
CGTCAGTATCACAAACTTTAATTTCGAATATTTGGAGAAAATACAAACACTTTTCGGGGCAAAAATGTTCTCACATGAACTGCATTACAGTTTCGAAATTCGCGTCAACCAGGACCTCGGCATTACGGGATTTGATGATTCTCACGGCATTATCAATGTTCCATATCAACCGCTTCGACGCAACCGGACCGCAACACAGAACTGGCCCCTTCTTGTTGATCTTGCCAAAAAATACGGAAAAACCCAGAATCAGATACTTCTCCGCTGGATGACCGCAAAAGGAATGCATCCGCTGGTCAAATCGGAAACCATTGCACATATTGACGAAAACCTTGCCGCGCTCGGCTTCCGCATGGAAGATGAAGACCTTAAGAAAATGGATGAATTCCGTCCCCCGAACTATTCGCCAAAAAAGATCGACTGGTGGATGGATAAAACCGTTCCCGATTCCGCCTTTATCCATGCGCTTCCCAATACTTTTGACGACGAATATGCGGAAATAAAGAAGACATAATAGACTTTGTGCTATACTACAGCCGTATGGACAGTTATTATCAGGACGGTCCGTTTGGCAATTTGTGGCGAGAATATCCGCACCCGCTTGCCGGCACTTCGCCTCTCGAAATGGTAAAACTATACAGAGCAGGTATTGAAATATTTTTGGGAACGGAACTTTTTCCCGAATTTCCGTTTACCGAACAAGCGTTTACTGTTTTTGACAAACATGCCGATCCGTTATTAAAAGAGGGCAGATGGAAAAACTACAGGGTTGACGAGATGGGAGACATGAATGTCGCCACCCACACTCTCCGCCAAACCGGAATATCGGCCGTAGCACTTTCTCTAGATGCGGATCCTATGCGGTTGTCCTATGAAGAGCGTGATGCGATGCTAGCTGCCGGTATCCTCCATGATTTAGGAGAACTCGTAACGGCAGATGTGACCTATGACGAAAAACAAGCTTCAAAAATAGAAATGGATATTGCTGAATCAAAAGCGGTATTGGCAATGCTGGATACACAAACTGAACTTGATACAGGACAACGCGAAAGACTGAAAGAAATATATCTTCAAATCACAACCTCACTTGACTCTAAAAACTTAACGGAATTGCTGGGTCACGATTCGATGTTTTCCGATCAATTTCAATGGACAAAGCTCCGCGAGCTCTTTCAATTATACGAACGTTACGGATATCTTGTTACTGCAATACAGCAATACCCTTTTCCGTTGAACGGTGAAACGCCTGAACTTAACACATCAGATCTTGCCAAGATTAGAAATTGGAATCGTCACGAGCTTGAAGAAGCAGATTCAAGAGAAGAAACCATATCCGACACGGTAAGGGCATGCATACTTTTCAAGAACGTAGCTACAAATCAGATAAAACACATCCGCACCGCATCGCAAAACGGAACACCTTCCTCCACCATATTTTTTACTGATGCAATGTCTGTTCCCGTTATTCATCACGCACGAAAACTTATGAATCTCCAGCTTGATGGATAAAAGGAATTGACGAATTATCATAACCCTATGTTTTCTTGATATCCTTATGCGTAACCGCAAGATACCCCACGAAAATAATAATCAATATGGTTAATGCGATACTTGTTGTGCCCGTACCGAATCCTATCCCCCCAAGATCGGGAGTTCTCCCGAACCAATCGGCAAACGATGCACCGAACGGACGGGTAACAATATATGCCGCCCAGAACATAAGCGCCTCATGACCTTTTTCCAGGCTATATGCAATCAAAGGAATAATAAACAGCACCTCAAACAGAAAACCCGATGTCAGATATCCCAAATTCAACGTTATTGCCGTCATATCTCCGGCCGCGGTACCGAGCGCGAACGTAGTAATAACCGCAGCCCAGTAAAACAGTTCCCGTCGTGGTGTATAAATACTGTGAATGGAAAGCGTTTTTTCCACATTGTACCAGACAATAAAAATGAAAATAAGCGCAACGGCAAAACACACCGTCGAAACCAGATATGGAACTCCCAACACGATATGAACCACATCCGCGGCCATGGTACCGAAAACAGCCACCATGGTTACCGCAAACCAATATATCCAAGCTCTGTATTGACGTACCCTAAACTGCAAAATTATAGAGATGGTAAATCCGACCGCTCCGATACAAACCGCAATAACCGGATTGATATGGTGAACAAGAAAATCAGAGGTTGATTCCCCCATCGCAGTCGTCAACACCTTAACGATCCAAAATAAGATAGTAATTTCCGGAACTTTTCTTAAACCTTTTGCAGTAAGCAGTGTTTTTATATCCATATTGATTTATGAAGAGGAGGATACTTGCGTACTGTCATGATTATGAATATGTTGTTTATAGAAAATAGTTTCAAAAATATCATGAATCGATAGCAAAATACTCGACTAGAAGCAAAGTGCAAATGTTTACTCCCTGCTTTGTCACGTTTTCTATCCGACAAATTTGTTATAATAATTTTGAACTAATAATTACTCAATCTTATGAAAAAACTTATTCTGTTTTTCATATTATTTTACTTTTTGTTTTCCTTACCTTTGTCTGTCCTTGCTCAAAAAGCGACCCCCACTCAAGTCGTAACGCTGCCTAAAACTGCAATGGTAGAACATGATTATTTCGCCGCAGGAAAAGTAGTTATTTTATCGGGCGTTGTCTACGGAGACGCATATGTGGCGGGAGGCAACGTCATTGTTGAAGGAACAGTAACCGGCGATCTTCTGACTGCCGGCGGAGCGGTTGATATCAGAGGCACGGTCGAGAAGAACGTCCGCGCGGCCGGAGGAAATATTAATATTTCCGGCGCGGTCGGAGAGAATGTTTCCGTTGCCGGAGGAAATGTAACAATCAGCGACGCTGCCAGGGTCGGCGGCAATCTTGTATCCGCAGCCGGAAACGTATCGGTATTTGCCCCGGTTAAAGACATAACGATCGCTGCGGCAAATGCAACCTTGGGATCAATAGTCAAAGATAACGTAACTGCAGTCGTTAAACATATGATTGTGACACCAAACGGAAAAATCGCAGGGAACTTAACATACTGGAGCGACATACCTGTTGAACTCCAGGCAGGTTCAATGATTGGCGGACAAACAATACAAAAATCATTACCCCAACATGCAGCAACCCGCATGCAAAATAACCGCCAGGTTGCAGAAAAAGTCGTAGCGGGTTTTATCGGATTCTTTGTGTTTCTCAAGGTTATGATGTTTTTCGGTTCTTTGATAATAGGATTGATTTTTTTGAAACTGTGTCCGGTATACGCAAAGAATATTGTTGTGGAGTTTAAAAAAGAACCGTGGAAGGCATTGGGAATAGGATTTCTGACGGTAATTGCGCTGCCTGTTTTGGGAGTTTTGCTGTGTATCAGCATAATAGGTATTCCTGCCGGTATTGCGGCATTTATGGCGCTTGCGGTTCTCGGGTATCTCGCGCATCTTGTTGTGTCACTGATTATCGGAGTTTTTATTGTCCGGAAACTGGATAAAACCGTATCGGTTTCTTGGAAATTTTCGTTTGGATTGCTGGTATATGTTTGTATTTCATTCATTCCGGTCGTCGGAAAATTGCTTTTGATGTTTCTCGGCTTCATGGCGATCGGAGTTCTCGTATCACAAAAGCTTTACGTGTATCGCCGGCTGAAAGAGAAAAAGATTATATAAATTCAGTTCAAAACTTTGTTGATTGTGAAGATTAAGAATATTTAATTCAAAAATCCGGAAGTATTTCTTTGAAAACAGAAAAACCGTTCGTCATTGATGAAACCTGTTTTTGAAAAAACTCTTCGAAGCTTGACATATATTAATCGATATATTAGCATTCTTCTACCATGCCTATAGTACAAGGAAGAGAAAATTTAAGCGCAGTCTACAAAGAATCCGTAGGTGTAGAATTAGCCGGTCTGGATCCTCAAGCTTTTGGCTTTAGTTACGACACAAAGCAAATTCTTGTATTGCCTACTTTGCAGCCCCGAGGTGATTTTGCTCGATCCATAATTCAAAGACAAGTAGGAAGAAAAAATCTCTATTATTTTGGCAGACTAGCTGTTTTTAATAACGGGAACATTCGATTATCTGATATTGGACTTGATGGGAGCCTTGATACATTAGAACAAAATATACAATCGGGGAACACATGGAAACAGGTAAGAAAATGGTTTACTTTAAATGAGGGCAAACCCTCCAGAGAAAAAGAGTATGCATTAATAATGCCAAACTTCGCATTTACTTTTGGCCCGGATCCTCAACCTGTTTCCAATTACGCAGCCCTGTTTCTTACGTTTAGTTCAAAAAATGTACGCAACAGTCACGTCGCTCCCGGAATCAGAGGATACAGAATCGCGTGATATAAAAATCGATTCAATTGCCAACAAAACCTATGTTTTTTTATCTGAATAATATATAAC
>JBJKRW010000005.1:0-9319 GCA_046704445.1 Microgenomates group bacterium | reverse complement strand
CTTGTAGGTATTGCGCCCGTTGAGTGATAATACACGACCGGTTTCCTTGGGTAAAAATACAGATCCACAAAGGAAGACGTTGCACTTGAAAACGTTTTCTGGAACAGGTCCGGGTTTTTTTCCAGTGAAACCAATTTTCCTATTGCACCTATCCTGTACCATCCGTACCCCTGCGGTACCTGGACATAATATTCCGGCGGAAACACTACCTGATAACTTACGTCGTTATACCCTATCGAATAATAGATCGTATGCGTATCATAGAACACGATATTGAGCCTGTCCATGCTTTTCAGCATCACCGAAGTCCTGATGATGTGAAAAATCAGATATGCCGCAACAAGAAGTACCAGGAACACAATGAGTTTTTTTGCGTGTGCTCTCTTCCGGATAATCGTCTTTGAGGTTTTCATGACAATCCGTGTTCAAGCTTTAACCGTTTAATTTTCTGTGCGGAGTCCTCAGGACTTATATTATTCCAGCGATAGATCCTCTTGATAATGGAAAGAGACGCTTCGAATTCCGGCTGTATGACTACATGCACACCCAAATCCTTCATGCGCTGCTGGTCGGACTCCCTGTGCACCCGGCTGATGATGACTATTTTCGGATTAAGTTTCTTCGCATTGAGAATTATCTCCTCCTGGGTAAATTTCTCCGGAAGCGCCAATACAAGAAGCAGAGCTTCGTCGACCTGCGCGTAATCCAGAATGTCAAGATCGCTCGGATCGCCATATATAATATTGACCCCTTCTTTTTTTGCATGTTCGACTATAAGAAAATTATAGTCAATGGCGATAAACGGAATATTAGCCATCATGAGAGACTTGCCTATATAACTCCCTATTCTCCCGTATCCGCAGATCACAACATGATTTTTGATCTGGAGTTCGTCTATCGGAGACTGATCCCGGTCGATACGATATGCAATAAACCTTTCGACAAAGGGCAAAAATCGTTTGATGAAACCCCTGGTTTTTTTGTAAAAAACATCCCGGTTCTTGATAAATATGGGCGTTAAGATAAGAGTAATAAGGACCGCCGTTATAATGTAAAGATAGTTATTATACGAAATTACTCCGTTCATATATGCCGACGACATCAGAATAAACGCATCCTCGTCTATCTGAAACAGATACATGGCAAGACTGAAAGAAGGTTTTGAATGAAACTTCAGAAACAGGAAGGTAAAAAGTACGACAAGCGCCTTGAGCACAATGACTATACAGGTAAACAAAAGTATCGAAGGAAGCTGAGGCAGCACCGTACCCAGTTTGATGTTCATGCCTATATAAACAAAGAAGATAACCGCAAGAAGATCACGCAGCGGCCTTATTTCCGAAAAAATGTGCTGATGTTCCATGGTCTGGGCAAGAAGTACTCCCGCGACAAATATTCCGATAAGTATCGGTACTTCAAGGAGCAAGGAAAGATATGCGATGAAAAAGATAAAAACTATGATAAACAGATTCAGAAGCTCCCTTGACATACGGGCAATTTTATTAAACACAATCGGGATTATCCTCTGACCGAGATAAAACAGCGCAATAATTATTATGCACGACTCGACAAGACTCTTTATGATGCTTACCGTTACCGGAAAAAAAGACACCGATTTATTCGTGATGGAAGTAAAAATAATTAAAAAAGGAATAAAGGCTATATCCTGAAACATAAGAACCCCCATGGTTATCTCTCCGATAAATGAAGACTCTTCTCCCCTGTCCTGGATAATTTTGGCCACAAGCGTAGTCGAAGACGAAGACAATGCAATACCGATAAGAAACGATTCAAGAAAATTGAAACGGAATAACATACTGACAACCCAGATCACAAGTATAGAGAAAACAATCTGGAAAAATCCCCCGATGACAATAAATTTTTTCAGACGGATAAGATGGGCGAAATGTATTTCCAAACCCACCGCAAACAAAAGAAGGATAATGCCGAAGTAGGCAAAATTTCCTATCACTTCCGTTGATACGATGTGGGAGAAAATATTACCGACGAAAAGTCCGCCGATAATATACCCGACGATTGTCGATGTCTTTAGCTTTCTCGCGATAAGGCCGAATATGAACGGAATAAGAAGAAAAAGGAAAAAGTTGAATAGCATGGAAAACGGAATATTGGCCATACTATTGAGTATACCATCTTACTTGCGCAGTTTTTTCTCGCATTCGACGCAAAATCTCGCTTCGGGAATAAGCTGCAGTCTTGCCAGCGCAATCGGAACCTTACACCGTTCGCACACCCCGTAATGATTATTCTTGATAATTTTCCTGAGCGCAAGGTCAATATCAACCACTCTTTTTTGGAGATCTTTTACCTGCGCTTCTATGGTATCGTGTCCTACCTGTTCCCGCACATCTGTATCAACGGCGGCGTTATCCGAAGCATGATCCGGATCTGCAAACGGGTCATCTTTTTTCAGTTCTTCTATCTGAAGAAGGATTTTTTTCTTTTCCTGATCCAGTTTTGCCTTTTGTTTTTGCACCAATTCCTTTGATAATTTTGTGTCCATAGGTACCCGCTATATGATTAATAAATAATACTTTTTTGATTATCAGACTTCTAAAATAATACAAAAAATAAAAACTGGTTGTCAAGGTTAAAGCAATTGAGACAATCCAGTTCAAATGATAACCCAAGAAGTATATATGATTCTGTTTAATTTTGTCAAACAGAAATAATACAAGGCCAAAATACCATATGAAAAACGCAAAAAGAAAACCGTGAGACAAGCGCTCTTTCCGGATCTCAAATAACAGTTTATAGGAAAGGAATGAGCCGATAAAAAAAAGCGCGCCGACATACAGAGCGGTCAGATGGCGAAGACCGCTATATCCTATATAGGGAATTGAGAGAAAAAGTTTCGTTTTTGTGCCGACCTCCACTCCCGAAAAAAAAGCGCCGAGCATGCCGAAACCGAGAGCCAGAAAAATCGGGCTGATAAAATAATCCATAACCTCGACAAACCTTATTTTCCTTGCTGCGGAGAACAAAAAAAAGGTTGCGATACCGCCCAACATAACGCCGTATAACGAAAGACCCGGATACCCGTTGATTAGAATGAATTTCAGGATGTTGAACCCGAAATCCTTGAAGTGTAACACAACGTATACAAACCGCCCGCCCAACAACGCGCCGATAAGACTGATAAACAAACCGTCGAAAATATCCTCTTCCTTGTACGACGTAAGTCTTATGTTTTTCCAAAGCATGAAACAGCCCCAAAAAAAGGCCAAGACCAGAAATACTCCAAAAGTATAAATCTTGACGAACTTCAAATCCAAAAGTACCGGTATCATAAATATATTATACTGAAGAACAGTGTACATGTACCACACAAAATTGATTTTTACATTATTACTCTTTATTGTCATTTGCTCTGCCGGTATTTTTATCGTCCGCCTCGCCGACAATTCACCTCATCCGGTCAATTTACTCTCCCCTACTCCTCGTCCCGAAAAATCAGTCCAAGAAAAAGACACAACATCTACGGAAACTGTGACGGTTCAACCTCAAGTGCGCGCTTTGGATACAAGGAATTTTATTATTACGATTCTTCTAACAAGCTCAGATTCGGCGCGGATTGACGCGGCAGACCTGAAAGTTGCGGTACCTGAGCAGATTTTCGAATTGACCGGTCTTCAAACCGGACAGTCTTTGGAAATGTGCCCAAATAAAACGGTAAACATGGATTACCTTATCCTTACCTGTACAACCAATAAGGCTTTTATCACGATTGACGGAAACAAACCCGTGACGCTCGTACGGTTTCACCTTTACCTTAAGCCTCCTTTCCGTTCCGGCCGGATCAATTTCCCTTCTCAAGGCACCAAATTTTTTTACCGGGGAAAACGTATTTTACTCAAGGTTCCGCAAAATCCTGTTTTAATTCCGAAATAACATGAAAACCAATTTTGTCATTATTGTCTTACTGTTATTCTCGCTGTTCCTTTCCGGACTGTTCATTCAATCCCTGATGACGCTTATCCGTATAAACGCTTCGCAAAACACGCTGACGCTTAAAGTCAAAATACAGGGCGAGTATAACGACGGAGCAACAAAACAGGTTACCGTATCAGTATACGATAACGAAAAGCAGATAAAGGAATTTCCCGACGTCGAATTCAGGCTGACCAGCAAACCCAATGTGTTCACCGGAACAATCGGCTTTCAATCGCCTGATCCGAATAACACCTATTCCATTGTCTTTAAGCCGGTACACGGGTTTGCCAAGGTTTTCTGCGATACCCAGACAAGCAGCGGAAATTGTTTTTCTTCAAAATTAAAACTGACGCCCGACAGCACACTCTACTTTACGGACGATACGATTATGCTTGGAGATACGACCCCCGAAGACAACGCTCTCGATGCTCTGGATCTTTCAAGGATAAAGGCCCAGCTTAATAACCGGGACGAGGCAACAGATATCAACGGGGACGGAATCACCAATACTGTGGATTTTTCGTTGGCGCTTTTTTCTCTGGGCAAAGGAGTTTCGGATGATCACATCACATGGCTCCATTCTATTACTCCCACAGTAACGCCGACCCCTACCGCCGTACCATCCTCTGCACCGACCGAAACACCCACGCCCACCCCCGCTCCCGTTCCCGACACTCAATCCTCTGCAGGAGAATCTCCGCAAACCGGAAACAAGTTCGATAAAAACGTTGCGATATATATTTTTAATCCGACTTTGACTTCGCAAGGCGGACAAACATTAATAGCATATAAACACTGGAATGATCCTATGACGCTCGCCGATCAGACCATCCGATGGTTTTCCGACGTGACACGCGGCAGATTAAGCTATCACATTGTTTACCATAAAGAATTAGATACGTATCTTCAAAAAGGCGACGGATTTACCTACGATGAATCATCGTATCTGGCCTGTCTTAACGACCAGACAAAATGCCATAACCCGGATATTATCAATTATCAGCGAATGCTCTCAGACTACGGAATATGTGACGCATTCAACCAGGGACAGTTTGACGAGGTTTGGCTTTTCGGCGCGCCTTGGTTCGGTTTTTACGAAAGCACTCTTGCCGGGCCGAATGCATTCAACTACAACTCTCCTCCCGTTACCAATACCGCGTGCAATAAATTGCTTCCGATTATGGGATTCAGTTACGAACGCGATATGTCCGAAATGATTCACGATTTCGGACACAGAACGGAATCAACCATGATGCGGGTATTTGGTGACTCTCTTTACGATTGGCATTCCAAGGTCAACAATGACTGGGACCGATTTGCCATGATTACAGCTTATCAGCCTCAGTTCGGATACAGCGGTTGCGGCGACATACACTATCCTCCGAATGCATCCCAATCAATTGCGTACGATTATTCCAATACCGGTTCCGTCCCATCCATCTGTGATGAATTTTATCGTTATCCCGCAATTTCTGAATCCGAAAATGCGCAAAAACCCGTTAGCTGCTCTTCATGGGGTTGTTCTGACGTTGGTAATTACCGCTACTGGTTTTCCCATCTTCCAAGCGCACGCGGAAACACAACCGGCGACAGACTCAACGATTGGTGGTATTATATGGTTAATCCTAACGACCTATCGGGATTATGAAACGATATCGAATAATTTTAATCCTTATTCTTTTTCTTGCGTTCTTATTGCGCAGTTATGGAATAAACTGGGATCAGGGTTTTCATCTGCACCCGGATGAGCGGGAACTAATTTTCGTAGCGGAACGGATCCGGTTTTTTTCCAACTTAAATCCTCATTTTTTCAATTACGGATCCCTCCCCGTGTATCTGCTCGCGGGATTAACCGCGGCAGTTAAATTACTGGGTTCATCAACCCTGTCCGTCTATATGATCATGCTGTACGTAGGACGCTTTCTTTCGCTGTCTTTTGACCTTGGAACCGTTTTACTGGTGTATTTCATCGGACAATCCGTATTCGGCAAGGAAAAGATAGGTATTGCGACGGCCCTGCTTTATTCCCTTGCGTTTTTTCCCATCCAGAACAGTCATTTTTTTACCGTAGATCCCATGCTGACATTTCTTTTTACTCTTTTCGTATATTGGCAGATACGTCAATCGTCTTCCGGAAAACACGTTATGTTGTCGTCGGGTGTCTCGGGCATATTGTTGGCCGCCATGATTACCACAAAATTTACCGCCGTACTTCTTTACCCTGCGGCGATAATCATTCTGCTGCTCCGGAAAAAAACTACGTGGAAAAAACGTTTTTTTTCTCTTCTTGCCTTTCATGCGGCTTTGCTGGCTACAGGTTTCCTGTGTATGCCTTATGCGTTTTTGGAATTTCATCGTTTCTCAAGTGATATTTCCGCGCAGCTTCAGATGAACGGAAATCCTTTTATATTCCCCTACACCCTGCAGTATGCAGGAACATTGCCGTATTTCTATTATTTGAAGAATATAACAATCTGGGGTCTCGGACCGGGCATAAGCATACTGTTTCTCGCCGGTATCGGAAAGCTTGCTCGGGGACTCACATCATTCCATTCCCGTTCTGCGTTACGGCCCGCACATTTGGTTGAATTTACGGTTCCTTATATATTTTACTTCGTGATCATAGGATATTCCGCGGTAAAATTCATGCGCTATATGCTGCCTGTCTACCCGTTTTTCGCAATCATTGCGGGGTCCGGGTTATATACATTCATCTCCGGCAAAAACAAGTATATGAAAATTGCGTCATTAGTGATTCTCGTATTTTGTTTCGCATGGACCATTTCGTTTAACCGGATCTATCAAACTCCAAATACCCGTATCCTGGCAACCGAATGGATCCTGAAACACGTCCCTCTCCGTTCAACCATTGCCGTAGAGCACTGGGACGACAGACTTCCTTTGGTTCAATCAGACCGGTATTATTTTCAGGAACTTCCTCTTTACAACCAGCCTGACAATCAAGAAAAATGGAACAAGATACATGACCAACTTGATCAGTCGGACTACCTGATTATTGCCTCAAACCGTCTTTACGTACCCATACAAAAACTCAGAGACTGTTCGGTATATCCGCAGTGTTTTCCGATGGCATCGAAATATTATGACCGTTTGTTCTCAAACAGGCTCTCTTTCCGGAAGGTTGCGGAATTTTCGGATTATCCCGGACTTGACCTGTTCGGATTGAAGATAACAATCGATGATCAAAGCGCGGATGAATCTTTCACCGTTTATGACCATCCCCGCATCATGATCTATAAAAAAATATCCGGCAGCGCCACATGAATGCGGCATCACATAAAACGCTTGAAAACACCAAGTATTCCCTGTTTCCAACCGACTGTATGAGTGACACCGGCAGGCTTTGATTTGATCTCCTTATAGTGCGATTCATACCACCGGTATGAACGGATAAGCGCCTGGCTGTTTGAATATTTCGGTTTCCATGCAAGTGTCTTCGTGATTTTGGAAATGGAGACAAATGAATCCTTGTCGGCAGTGTCGTACACCCACTGATACAAAGGAGATAAACCAAGCCGTTCAAAAATCCAAAGCGCCTTCTTGACCGGCCACGCGGGTGTCGGTTGGATCCTGGATCCTGATTCCGCATAATCAAAAAGTTTCTGCAGATCCTTTTTAACGGTCAGATAGTTTGCCGCCCCCATATTAAAGGTGTCATTTGCTTTTTTTCTGTGTTTCAACCGGATTAACCGGTTAATCGATTCAATCAAATCTTCCACATCCATAAGTTGGTACCGGTTATTACCCGATCCCAAAACGGGAATCTTTTTTCCGTCCTTAATCCAGTCGAAAAGAATTTCGAATACGCCTAGTCTGTGAGTTCCGACAAAAGTCTTGGGTCTGATTACGGTAACCAACATACCCTTGTTTCTGTACTCCATGCACAGTTTTTCCGCGTCAATTTTGCTCTGACCGTACGGGCCGACTCCCACGACCGGATCCGTTTCGAATATAGGGTGTTTCTTGGGAACTCCGTAAACCGCGGTTGAGGATATGTATACAACCTGTTTTACTTTGTTTCTCATCGCCGACTCCAACACATTCTGGGTACCTGCCACATTGATTTGCATAATCTCTTCCGGTTTCCAGAGTGGCAACGCGGCTGCGGCGTGAATAATAACATCAATACCTTTTGTTGCTTTGAGCACATCTTTGAAATTTCTTATGTCCGCGTGCAGAAATTTACAGCCCTTGGGATATTCTTTTTTATCGTACGGCGCAATATCAAGAAGAACAACCGAATACTTTTTTTTGGAAAAATATAACGCACAATGTAAGCCAAAAAAACCCGCTCCTCCGGTTATAAGTATTTTCATATCGAATATGATATTATATCCTAATACCGTTACGTTTCAATACAAAAAGAGGTATGGCAAAAAAAATACCGAAGGTCGGATTCGATCTCGATGGCGTCATTTTATTTAACCCCATCAGAATCTTCAGGCCGCTTGCGAGCTTTTTCAGATTCATAAAACCGTACCTATTTCACGAATCCGCCGAAAGCTTTTATTTTCCCCACTCGCGCCCCGAAAAACTCGTATGGCGCGAACTGCATAAAACAAGTTTTAAGCTTGCGACAGGATTTGACGAAATAAAACAACTGGCGCAGGATCAGAAAATCGACGCCTATGTCATTACCAGCAGATACAGTTTCCTGAAAAATGATTTCGAATACTGGGTAAAAAAAATGGGCGCCAAAAAATTTTTGAAAGGATGGTATTACAACAAAAACGATATGCAACCTAATCTGTTTAAACGCACAATGATCAAAAAACTTAAGCTCGATTATTTTGTTGAAGACAATTGGGGTATTATCAAAAAACTCAACGGCAGTATTCGAACAATCAAGGTACTATGGGTATCCAATTTTTTTGACCGGAATATTCCTTACAAGTATAAGTTTTTTAATTTAAAGCAGGTCGCGGATCATCTTAAAAAAGCTACGCGCGGTTAACGGTCTTCTTCTTTTTTTACCTTTTGGAGCACCTGTTTCAAATTTCTCCCCTCCTCTTTGACGATTTTCGATTCTCCTTTGTTTGAAAATAAGGACATGATCACCTCAAACAATCCTCCCTGTTTTTCTTCCTTTACCACCAATTTCGCTCTCTGGATATCCCGCTTTTTTTGAAGCCAGGGTTTAAACCGGTAAAAAAAACCGCCCATTATCTGAGGGCTTTGACGTGATAAATTGCTGGTCATAATTTCAATCTTTTTCTCCTTTTGCTGATGAATAAAAAACCTCAGCAGGTCCTTTGTTGTAACAATCCCTATCGGACGCCTGTTACTGTCAATCACCACCACGCTCCCGATTTTTTTGTCCAAAATCAGACGGATCACGTCCCGG
>JBJKRW010000004.1:0-2636 GCA_046704445.1 Microgenomates group bacterium | reverse complement strand
TTCGTAAATCTTTTTAAACCCAAGTGTATCCGCAACAACGAGCATCTCAAGATCTCCCGCAAATTTTTTTTCGACCAGTCTGGGCAAAATTTTTTCAAGAACGTTTTTCCTGAAAATTTTAATTCCCGCCTGAGTGTCTCTTACTTTAATGCCGAAAAGCAGTTTGACGAGAAAATAATATCCGTCACTCAGTATTTTTCTTGAAAAAGGATAATTGACCCGGGATGCAAGATGTCGTTTTGATCCGACAATAATGTCGGCGTCATACCATTCCATGTGCTCCAGAAGCATGGAGATGCCGTTCGGGTCTATTTCCATTCCCGAATCAAGGAACATGACATAATCCCCTTTTGCTTTTTTCATGCCAAGTTGTATTGCGTGGGATTTACCCTGATTTTTCATGTAACTTATGGTGGCGACTTTCGCGAGATTTGCCTGTTTAATTTTTTCGTAGGAGCGGTCGACCATTCCGTCAATAACGATAATAATTTCGTGATCATATCGGATTTTGTCAAGAGCATCCTTAATATGTTTTATGTTACGGACTATGGTTTTTTCCTGTCGGTATACGGGGATGATAAGACTTAAAAAATGAGAGGAGTTTTTCTTTTCCATACGCCACATGATAGCATACGCGTCATTATTTTAAAAGATACATACTCAGGCAAAACTCTTTTTATATAAATATGCCGAAAGATAAAGGACGGCAGTTGCAAAACAGAAAATAATATTTACGTACATAATGTTTGTGAGTTGTTTCGGGACAATAAATAAAGCAACCAGATAAAACGGAAACAATATTCCAAGGAGTATTGCCGCCATGCTTTTTTTGGCAAGAAAATACGTATTGAGGAAAGTAACCGCCGCATATCCCGTTCCAAATAACGCAGCCAGTCCAAGATATGCCGAAATCGAAGAAAATTTATCGCCGAATAAGGTGTCGATAAGCATTTTCCCTATACTTGAATATACAAGATATCCTGATAAGCCCACAAAAAGAAGCAGAGCAAGAGAAATTAAAAGGATTTTTTCTTGGAGACGGCGTTGTGTATTGCTGGCGAAAAAAACAAGTCCAATCTGTGTCAAAGGTCCGATTACGTACAAGATAATCTTTGCAAACAGAGACCAGGAGCTATACAATCCGGCCTCGGGGGCGGTAAAGAATTTTTTAACATAGATAATATCAATATTGCTCAATGCGGTGACTGATAATATCGAGATAAACGTTATGAGGAATTGGCGGCTTACTATGAAATTGTGTACCGTGGTGAGCGGGTGAAAATGTTGGTTTTGATTCCGGCCCCCAATCCGATTATTAAGAATCCCGATCATGACATACAAGATCCCTATTGTTGCGACAAACTGAAATGCAACGACGCCGTTTATACCCGAAAGATGAAATACCGGCAATAATATGCTTGCAAATTTAAATACGACAATTGAAACGCTCATAAGGGCGAACAGGAAAAAAAATCTCATTCCCTGCATGACCGATTGATAAAAGGAGGTAAGAAATCCGAGGATTGCAGAGGGAATTATAAGGTAGGCAACGATCGGAGACAGATTCGCAAGGTTCGGCATAAAAGGGATAATCAAAAGACTGAGTATGAGGAAAGGAAATGACCGTTTTCCTATTCGTACAAATTTTTCAAGAAGAGTTGCCGCATATACATTTTGATTTTGCATATGCGATCCGATTTTTTGCACAATTATGGTAGAAAGCACTATCATGGGGACGGAAAGTATCGTGATATACGAAAGATAGGTGACAAGCTCGCCGTAACCATCCGGACCAAGAACCCGGCCCGCGAAAAAATTAAAAAAATAATTGAGCAGATTTATAATAAACGAAGCAACGGTAAGCAATATGCTGCCCTGAACATATTCGTTTGACCAAAATCGAGTAAGCCGTTTTTTCACGTATAGCACAATAATATTTGTATATTGTTAATTATATAGTAGAATATAGATATATTAAGAGAGATGGAGAGAGCGCCAGCTCATTGACCCATCCAGCAACCGTAATTATTGATTAATAATAAACCGGTGCTCCAGCTGGCTGTCCGTATAAAAGGACTAACAATATGCTCGTTCGGCGAGAAATAAGGACCCGCCAATGAGCGGGTTTTTTACTTTTATATAATATATTGATAAACATCTATGCAGAAAACCTTTACCTCCGAATCGGTTTGTGCAGGTCATCCGGATAAAATCTGCGATCAGGTTTCCGACGCAATCGTCGACGCAGCGCTTACCCGGGATCCCAAATCGCGTGTTGCGGTAGAAACAATGGTGACGTAAAATTTCATTGCGTTGGCCGGTGAAGTAACGACTAAGGGCAGGCTTAACTATGAAAAAATAGCAAGGGAAACAATAAAAAAACTCGGTTATACGAACAAAAAATTTCAGTTTACGTATCAATCCCCTATTCAAATCAAGATCCATTCCCAGTCTTCGGAAATCGCAAAAGGCGTAGATGAAGACGGTGCAGGAGATCAGGGTATGATGTTCGGATACGCCGACAGTACGACCAAGGAGTTGATGCCGTTGCCGATAATTCTTGCCCATAGACTTGCACAGAAGATCGATGAAGTGCGTGAATCTCAAATAATCCCTTATTTACGACCGGACGGTAA
>JBJKRW010000003.1:0-2671 GCA_046704445.1 Microgenomates group bacterium | reverse complement strand
ACTTGTGTACTACAGAAAATCTTTGAGAGTTGAGGAACCAGTGAGGAGGTTTATGAAGCGTAACGGGTATATAAACCTCCATCTCCCTATTCTTTCGCCCGCGCTTATTCCGGAATCATACCTTGAGGTGTTTGAAACGAGATATCAATACTTTGACAGGAAAGAACCTCTTTTTTTAACCCCGTCACCCGAACTTTTTATGAAACGTCTTCTCGCCGAAGGCTTGGGAAATTGTTATTATCTCGGCAAGGCGTTCAGAAACTCTGAAAATCCTTCCGATCTTCACGGTTTTGAATTCACCATGCTTGAGTTTTACCGGATGCACAGCGGGTACATGGATATTGCCGGAGATACCCTGGAACTTCTCCAATACGTAAACAAGTCCCTGAATCACTCTCTCCGTATATCCTACGGAAATACGCGGGTTGATTTTTCCCGTTGGGAGAAAATCAGCGTTGAGGAAGCATTTAGTAAATATGCGCATATTGACGGTTCCACGTTGTATAACCATGAACAATTTACTGAGGCCGCACGAAAGAAAGGGTATACGGTCAAAAACTTCGGGTATGAAGCGCTGTTTTCGCAGATTTACTCACAGGAAATAGAGCCCCATATGGGAATGCACGGCTATCCTACACTTTTAATTGATTTCCCCAAGGAATTCGCTGCGCTGGCAAAAATGAACAAAGACGGAAAAACAGCTCAGCGATTTGAGATATATATAGCAGGTATCGAAATAGGGGATTGTTACACCGAATTAACCGATTGGAAAGAACAGCAAGAACGTTTTTACAGGGAAGCGGAGGAAAAAAAGCGCTTGGGACTGAATCCTCATCCGGTTGACAAAGGCTTTGTGCAGGCATTAAAATATGGGCTTGACGACTGTGCGGGTATCGCAATAGGGTTCGAACGTTTGTCAATGATTTTTGCAAACGCTTCATCCATAGATCAACTACGGTTGATTACGGTCCGATAATATTACCATTTACTTCACATGTATGAAAGTAAAAGCGGGAAATCTTAAAAAAGGGGAATTCGTTCTGTATCAGGGGCAGATATGGCAGGTTCAAAAAGCCGATTTCTATTCTCCGGGAAAAGGTTCGGCACTGATGAAAACAAGGATAAAGAATCTGGTTACGGGCAAGAATATAGAATATACCTATAAATCAAATGAGGACGTGGAAACCCTGGAAGTAAACAGCGTAGAAATGCAGTATCTCTATAAGGATGGCGAAAACCTGTATTTTATGGATGAAAGAAGTTACAATCAGTATCAGGTTCCGCTTTCTGTTGCAGGCACTATAGCCAATTATCTCAAGGAGGGAGAAAAATTGTTCGTATTCCTTCATGACGAAAAACCGCTCACTCTCAGACCGCCGGCGAGTGTACGGTTGAAAATCGTGGAAACAGAGGATGCGGTAAAGGGAGATACTGTAAGCGGGGCAAAAAAACTGGCCAAACTGGAGACTGGGGCAACGGTTATGGTTCCCCTGTTTGTTAAAGAAGGAGAAACTGTGATAGTCAATCCTGAAACCGAACAGTACGTTGAACGGGTAAAATAAACCCACTGTCTTGCGGTACCGCTTCAAAAAAAGTACAATATGAATTACTAACCGTATGATCATGACCGTCGGCGAGTTCCTAAAAAACGCCCGTGCAAAAAAGGAAGTGTCTCTCAACGAGGCAGAGAAGAAAATTAAAATACGCGCAAAATTTCTTTCGTTAATAGAAGAAAACAGATGGAATTCGTTCAGTTCAAAAATATACATAGAAGGTATTATTAAGAACTACGCGGAGTATCTAAATCTGGATCCCGTAAAAATGCTGGCATTTTTTCGCAGGGACTATGAGAGGCACGAAGAAATAAAATTCAAAAAAAAAGTTCCAAGCGCATATCTCCGTCCAGAAACACGAAAGTACGCTGTACTTGCAATCGTGAGTGTTTTCATACTTTTTTTTGCATACTTTGCCTATCAGGTGCAACAATATATTTCCCCTCCTCAGTTGACTTTTATTTCTCCGTCCTCCTCGCAGCAGCAGTTCACCGAAAGCAGAATCAAGATTTACGCAAAGGTTGATAAAGACGCACAGATAACCATATTCGGTGAACGAATTTATCCGAACAAGGACGGCGTATTCGAGTATGATTTCCCTCTTGACGTAGGAAGAAACGAATTGATAGTCGATCTGGTCGGTGCGAACGGAAAGAAAGCAACTATTAAAAAGGTATATTACCGCAAATCCTTGTGATCTCAAAAAAGTCTTTTTAGCATTCCGATCTCGGAAATGTTGGAATAAGAGTAGAATGTCTTGAAACCTAAACGTCTCGCTTCGGAAATAATTCTGTTTTCTGAAAAAGTTTTCCGTACTTCTCCGGAGAGTCCTACCTCTCCCACAAAAAGCGTCCGTGAACCGAGCGTTTTGTTTCTCAGGGACGAAAGAAGTGCGGCGATACATCCTAAATCAACAGACGTTGATTTGATTGAAATGCCGCCTGCAACATTGACATATATGTCATACGAATCCAAGGGGATTGAAAGAAATTTTCTTACTACGGCGAGCAAAAGCAAAACTTTGTTATAATCGAGGCCTTTGACTACGCGTCGCGGGATACTAAGCGCTGTCGGGACCACAAGAACCTGTATTTCGAAAAACAGAGTTCTTTTTCCTT
>JBJKRW010000002.1:0-2834 GCA_046704445.1 Microgenomates group bacterium | reverse complement strand
AACGAGGACCCCACTGGTTACCAAACGAAAAACCACTTTAAACAACGAACTTGTTTTATCAATATCCAACACGTCACGAAGAGTTTTAAGGGAAAACAACTGGATAGATGAATCGTAGACTTTTTTCGTTGCAAGACTCATATTATACGTTTTCATATACTATCCATGATAGAGAGTATATACAATCTTGTCAAGGCATAAAGAAAGATAAAACTGTGGTTTTGTGTGGTTCTATATCTTCAGCTACAGCATTTTACCAGCTTATCTATACTTCCAAGGGATAATGAGAGAATTCAAAAGCTAGTTTTTAGAATATAAAGTCACGCCCTCTTTTTTAATCTCTTCAAATATCGTCCAAGGTTTTGCAGACTTAAATTCTTCTGAAGTAACTCCGTATACATGAAAATCATGATTTTTAATAAGACCATCGCTTAAGCTATAAAGAATATACTCTCTCTTTTTCTTAGGGATGTTCTTAAAGCGAGAAATTACCAAAATATCGATATCACTCCACTTTGACGCTTTATTTCTGGCAAAAGAACCAAAAAGGATAACTTTATCGGGCTTTACGGCCTGCTTCACCCGTTCGATATACGTATTTATTTCTCTGCTAATTTTTGTCTTACCCATACGGCTATTTTTTTTGACAAAATATATAACTTCTCGACATATTGCTTTGATTCATAGTGTTTCTTACTTAAATCAGGATACCGGACCCTGGAAAATCCGAGAGATAATTCCTTTACGTCCGGGTTGCCGATTTCTTCTAAATTAAGTTTTGCATCTTTGATAAGTTCTTCAATAGCGTGAATTCTTCTCGGCGATTTATTTAACTTTTCGACAATATAAGCCTTAACTGTTTTTTCAACGTTTTGTTGGGCAAATAAAATCGTATGAGCATATTTATGATTTTTCCAAGCTAATTCCATCATCTCCAAATCTTCTTTAGCAACTTTTATCCAACGCTTAGTTTCTTTTTTCATGTCTATATTTTACCACAATAATGAAGCTCAAAACGTATTATTAGTATGTGCTATTATTGTATCATTATGCGGAACAAGAAATTCCTGAGGCTCTTTCTGTTTTATTCCGGCTTCGTGTGGTTCTATACCTTCAGTTACAGTATGGTTCCGGCAAATCTCTTTGCACAGGGGCTGCATCTTCCCGAACTGGTTTTCGGACAGTGGATCAGATTCGGTGCACAGCTTGTCGTCATTCCGTTTCTTGTGTTTATTACCGCACGGATGTCCTGGCTGATTGCACTGATCTGTTCTTTCCTGTATGTGCTTTTTTCCATCAAAATATTTACGGTGAACCAGTATTATCTGGCGACTGTCTTAAGCGGATTCAACGTATCCATGTTTTATGTGTTTTACAACTTCGCCCATTTCAGGGAAACGCCGAAAGAAAAGACCGGCACAAGTTCTTCCCTTATGTTCAGTATTCCGGTTCTTATCGGTGTGGTGACTCCCCTGCTGGCGGGAGTCATCATGAACCGTTACGGCAATCTCGTATGGGTGTTTTCTTTGCTGTTTTTTATCATCAGTGTTTCGTTGATCAAGATCCAATCAAATTTCAGGATGCGTTTTTCGGTAAAAAAAGCGCTTGCTGAACTGAAGCCTACGAGAGTATATCTGTTTTTGGACGGCGTATGGGAAGCTCTGCAGTTCGGGTTCATTCCATTTTTTACCCTTAAGTTTATCCATACCTCATTGGGATACGGCGCATTTCTTAGTTACATGGCATTGACCGGCGCGGTTGCGGGACTTCTTTTGGGGCCGCTGACCGACCGATTGAAAAAAAGAGCGGTATTCATGTATCCGATTACCGTTTTTATGGCTTTGGTTACGTTGTTTTTCATCAAGGCCTCCGGAAATATTATTTTATGGATTATTGCGGTAGGATTGGTGCAGTTTATTCTGCCTCTGTTCTGGAATGTACTTCTTTCTCTGATTGTCGATATCCACGAAAATATCGAATTGGCAATGGTGGGCCGGGAGATATGTCTTGCCGCCGGAAAGTTTGTCGGTCTTGCCTTGGTGTTTGGAAGTTTTATCCTTGAACCGAAACCCTTTGTTTTGTTTATCCTTTTGGCCTGTGCCGTATTGGCAATAGGATTAAAGCTTTATTGGGATACCCGGATTACAAAATCGCTCCGTATCGCGTAAGTGGGTTTACATGCTTGCTTTTGCCGCGGAGTCCACGAAGCGGATCGCGTCTTTTTCCGCATCAACAGACGTATTCGGAGTGACAAAATGCTTCATGAGTTTTGAACCGGCGTCTTTCCAGAACGTGAAGGAAAGATAGCTTACTTTGGTCTGATTCGGGTCGAAATCCAGAAGATGCCCGACCAGTTTCCATGCCATGTAAAAAAGGTAGGTAAAGTCGTGCCAGCTCCGTATACTTGTCAGTTTGCGCACCATATATTGCGGAGTCATAAATGCCGAATACAGGTCCTGGTCGAGCCCGAGGATTTTTTCCCTTGGAATGGGTGTTTTCATAACCGGTTCTCTCATGTCAAAACGGTCGTAATCTTCGGTCAACAGCCAACCGTTTTCCCTGCACTCGCGGTACAGAGGCGTACCGGGATACGGGATTACGATTGTCGCCTGCATGGTTTCGTAATATCCCTTTTTAAACGCGTATTTTGCGACTTCTATGGTCCGTTTCGCATCCTCATAGGTTTCCCACGGATATCCGAGCATGATGGTTACATGAGGGTCAAGGCCTGCTTTTTTTGCCATTCTCGGACCGATGATCGCGTCTTCTTCCTTGGTGCCTTTATGCAGCCGGTCCAGTGTTTTCTGGTTGGCAGACTCCATGCCGTACAGGAT
>JBJKRW010000001.1:0-3310 GCA_046704445.1 Microgenomates group bacterium | reverse complement strand
TAAGAATTACGAGTGCATCCGCACGGTTCAAGGTACGGTACCCATCGTCAAAGTAGCGCAGTGCATCCTTGAAAACACGTTTGATGTTCTTGGTTGCCGCGGCGTCATATACGGACAGCGCGAATCCGTGTTTTAACAATGTGTCGATAACAAGAAGGGACGGTGCGAATCTGATATCGTCGGTATTGGGTTTAAAACTGAGGCCCCAGACTGCTATATGTTTGCCGGGAGAACGCTTAAGAATTTTTTGGATAAAGTATTCTCTTGATTGATCGTTTACGCGTTCTACTGCCTGAAGATAGGAAGAATCGATTTTTAGTGATTTGCCGATGCTGATAAGTGCTTTAACGTCTTTCGGAAGGCATGATCCTCCGTATCCGACTCCGGGATCCATGAATATTCTCCCAATACGTTTATCAAGCCCTACCGCGTCCAACACCTGTTCAACATCCGCCCCCGTCTTCTCACAATAAAAAGAAATGAGATTCGCGAATGAAATTTTTGTGGCAAGCATTGCGTTTGAAGTATATTTGATCAGTTCCGCAGAAGCCAGATCCGTGATAACTCGTTTTCCGTTCATCGGCTGATGAAGTTTCAGAAGAAGATCAATTGCTTTTTTCGAGTCCGATCCGATGACGACGCGGTCGGAGTTAAGCGTATCGAATATGGCGGTTCCTTCGCGCAGGAATTCGGGACAGGAAGCAACCGCGACGTCAGACTGTTTCGGTTTATGCTTGTTGAGAATGATTTCCACCTTCCGGTTTGTGCCCACCGGGACCGTGCTTTTGCAGGAAACCACTGTGAATTTCTTTTTTAAATTTTTTGCTATGGATCGCGTTACGTCAAGTACTGCGGATAGATCCGCCTCGCCGTTTTCTTTTGGAGGGGTTCCTACGGCAATAAACACAATATCAGACTGTGAAACGGAGGTTTTAAAGTCGGCGGTAAAGTGAAGTCGGCCGGCTTTCAGGTTTTTTTTCAGGAGTTCACTTAATCCCGGCTCGTAGATGATCGGGTCCCCTTTTTTCAACCGCTCCAGCTTTTCCTTGGTATGTCCGACAACCCAGACGTCATTTCCGAAGTCGGCAAACACGCACGCAGTAACCAATCCCACATATCCATGTCCGACGAATGTGATGGTCATAACTAATTATCATACAAGAAACCGGGCTATTTTTCAATTTGCTTTTTGACTTCCGTAAGGCCTTGTTCAAAGCTTTTCATGCGATAAAACGTATTGTTTTTCGAAATAATATCCGAATACCGGGGCCGTTTTGCCTTGTTTTTAAAATACGAATCGTATGATGTTTTTTGGATAAGCGCGGAATCAAGCGAAAATACGTCGGCAATGCAGAGTCCGGCATCGTAGGGGGACATGCTGTCTGTGCCGACGATATGATAGGTTGTCGGAGCAAAATGATTGAACAGATGAGAAAACGCCCGTGCAATATCATCGATAAAGGTAGGGGTTATGCGGGAATCGGTAACCAGCCTGATCTGTTTTTTTGCCCTAAGAAGGGAGATAATGGTTTTGACCAAATCGCTTTTCGCTTCAAACCGCGCACGGTAAGGATAAGACAGCCTTATAATCATCGCACTGTCCTTCACTATTTTTTCCCCTTCATATTTGGTTTCGGCATAATACCCTATCGGGTGCGGAGCGTCGGTTTCGTCATACGGGGGATTTTTTCCGTCAAATACGAAGTCGGTGGAAATATAGATCAGTTTTTTGTTCTTTTTGACAACCGCATCGTATACGTTCTTTGTTCCCGTTACGTTGATGGCATAGGCGAGATCTCGTTGAGTTTCCGCTCCGTCTACATTGGTGTATCCCGCGAGGTGAAGCATAAGATCAAAATCCAGTCGCGCGATTTTTTCGGTGATCTGTTTGTCATCCGTGATATCTACTTCAGACTGCAGAATGGGAAGAAATTCAAACTGTCCTTCAAGGAGCTCAATAATTCTTGAACCGATAAGTCCGGTAGACCCGGTCATTGCAATTTTCAGCATAAATCTGAGAATAAAAAATAAAGCGGATTATGATTATCCGTACAGTTAACAAATAGCACTCTATTCCTTAATGTCTGTACTGTTCCTTATAGTATTTTTGGTATTCGCCCGACTTAATTTTTTTCCACCACGTTTGATTCTTTTTGTACCATTCAATTGTCTCGCGAAGCGCGGACTCGAAACTATGTTTCGGCTGCCATCCCAATTCTTCTTTTGTTCTGCTCCAGTCGATTGCGTATCTGCGGTCATGGCCCGGCCTGTCTTTGACAAAGTCGATCATTGATTCATTCTCACCCATCAGGCCAAGAATTTTTTTTACCACATGTAAATTGCTGATGTCTTCGGTGAGCCCTCCGATCAGATATGTTTTCCCGACCTTGCCTTTATGCAGAATGAGGTCTACCGCTTCACAGTGATCCCGTACATAAAGCCAGTCCCGGACGTACAACCCGTCGCCGTATACGGGTATTTTTTTTCTTTCCAAAAGATTCGTGATTGCCAGAGCGATATATTTTTCCGGAAACTGGTACGGTCCGAAATTGTTTGAACAGTTTGAGATTGTTACGGGAAGCGCGTAGGTGGTATGGAAAGCGCGTACGAGATGATCGGATGAAGCCTTTGAGGCGGAATAAGGGCTTCTCGGATCATACGGCGTTCCAAGTGAAAACTTATCGTTCGAGCCCAACGAAAGGGTGCCGAATACTTCGTCGGTCGAAATATGATGAAATCTTTTTACCTTTTGTTTTAACGCAGCCTGCAGTAGTACATAGGTTCCTTCAATGTTGGTTTTAATAAAAGGGGCCGGATCAAGGATTGACCGGTCAACATGGGATTCGGCAGCAAAGTGCACGACCATATCAATATCTTTCATGGCATTGCGTACGGTGTTCGCGTCACAGATATCTCCATAAATAAAAAGGTAGTGGGGGTTTTTTTCTACGGAATGGAGGTTTTCAAGGTTGCCCGCATAGGTAAGTTTGTCGAGATTGACTATCTTGTCTTGGGGATATTTTTCAAGCCAGTATAAAATGAAGTTTGACCCGATAAATCCCGCACCTCCAGTTACCAACAGTTTCATACACGAATTGTACCATACTTCGGATATAATGAGCACATGCAGGTGACGTGTGTTGATATCAATCTGTGGCGTGGAGGCGTTCTGATCGATCAACTTGTTGAATTTATTAAATCGGAGAAACCCGACATTATACTGGCTCAGGAAGTTCATGACAGCAGGAATCCGGATGCACCGTATAGCCATCATACGCTAAGGATGTTCCGGGAACGGTTAGGGTATTCT